>CAIRSV010000269.1 GCA_903881265.1 uncultured Bacteroidota bacterium | reverse complement strand
GTATTCTTGGTCGCCAGCAACAGGATTAAACACAACAACAAGTGATACAGTTAATGCATCACCTGCTGCAAACACGCAATATATTGTTAGAGGAACGGATGCTGTTGGTTGTTGGGATACAGCTGCCGTTAATGTGGCCTTTAATAGTGGCCCAGTCGTTGGCATCACAGCAGCACCAAATGACACCGTGTGCATTGGCAACCAAGTTGTGCTAACATCAACACCAACCACTGTGACAGGAAATACCTACTTATGGAGCGATAGCAAAATAACGCGCAGAGATACCATCATTGTGAGTGCAAACATTACGGTGTCGGTTGTGGTTACAAATACTGCCGGATGTAGTTTGGCAGACACCATCAACATTACCGCTATTGCACCTTCTACTGCTAATTTCGGATATGGAAATACAGGCAATACCTACTATTTCTCTGATAGCTCGATCTCGGCAACTAATTGGGTATGGTCATTCGGTGATGGAAATGGAAGTTCAAACCAAAACCCTACGTACACCTATTCTGCCGCCGGTACATATACTGTAACATTGGTAGTGACCGGTTTGTGTGGTAACGATACAATGACACAAGTAATCGTTGTGGGGCCTGAAAGCATCAATACTATCACAAAAGAAAATGCCTTGAACGTGTATCCTAATCCGGTGCATGATAAGTTGAATCTTGAATTGGCCAACCAGATAATCAGCAGCGTATCTATTAAAAATTATCTTGGACAAAAAGTATTGACTGCAACTAACCCGACCAACACAAAATCGATTTCTATGTCAACCAATACACTTGCACCAGGTATGTATATGGCTGAAGTGATTGCCAATGGACGAATCAGTTCTATCAAGTTTATCAAACAATAATGTAGTTCACTATTACCTAGAAAGAAGCCACGCAGCCTTTGCAGTGGCTTCTTTTTTTTATAAAAACGCCATTTAATTTGCAAGTCATCCCCTGATTTTAAATTGAATCTTTTTATTATCAGTATTTTAATCGAAATTTGCGAAACTTAAAAATTTATACAGAATCGTTATGATAGAATTGAAAGTTCCTCCTGTTGGCGAAAGTATCAGTGAAGTAACCCTGATTAAATGGACAAAAGCCGATGGTACCTGGGTAGAACGTGATGAAGTGCTTTGTGAACTGGAAAGTGAAAAAGCAACCTTCGAATTGAATGCCGAACAAGCCGGCATCTTGATGCAAATAGCAAAGGAAGGCGACGATCTAAAAATAGGTGACATTGCCTGCAAGATCGATACCAATGCCACACGACCTTCAGTTGAACCCACAGCCAATAAAGCCCCCGTTGTAACGCCTACGCCTACACTAGATTTCAATATCCCCGAAGCTAAAGCAACTGCTCCGGCAAGCGCTCCTCAACCTAAAACCACGCCTGTTGCGTCGCAAATCATGGCCGATAAGCAGATGGATGTAAATCATGTAAAAGGAAGCGGTTCGTTGGGGCGTATTACAAAAAATGATGTTCTTTCAGCCCTTGAAAATCCTGGCATTCTTCCTGGCACAAGTCTTAATAATCGCGATGAGAATAAGGTAAAGATGAGTAATCTTCGCAAAACCATCAGCCGTCGATTAGTGGAAGCTAAAAATAGTACCGCTATGCTCACCACCTTTAACGAGGTGGATATGAGCGCAATTATGGAATTAAGAAACAAACATAAGGATGCCTTCAAAACCAACCACGGTGTAGGATTGGGATTCATGAGTTTCTTTACCAAAGCTTGCTGCATCGCTCTTCATGAATGGAAAGCCGTGAATGCATATATCGATGGCGATGAAATTATTTATCACGATTATTGCGACATCTCCATAGCCGTGAGTGCGCCTAAAGGGCTGGTGGTGCCTGTTATACGCAATGCCGAAAGCATGAGCATGGCTGAAATCGAACACGCTGTGGTGGCCTTGGCAACAAAAGCTAAAGAAAACAAACTCAGTATCGAAGAGATGACCGGCGGCACCTTTACCATCACAAATGGCGGTGTATTCGGTTCCCTAATGAGTACACCAATTATCAATATCCCGCAATCAGCCATTTTGGGTATGCATAAAATACAAGACCGCCCAATGGCTGTCAATGGTCAGGTGGTCATTCGCCCAATGATGTATTTGGCATTAAGTTACGATCATCGCATCATCGACGGTCGAGAAAGCGTCGGATTCTTAGTGCGTGTGAAAGAACTCCTTGAAAATCCATTATTGCTGTTGGCTGGAAAAGATCCGGCCAAATTGTTACTAGCAATCTAATCGTTC
>CAIRSV010000268.1 GCA_903881265.1 uncultured Bacteroidota bacterium | reverse complement strand
CGCATTGTCATCGATTTCATCAGGTGTCATTCCCTGAAGATTCAATGACTCAATTATCTGAACTTTCAATGTCTGCTTTAATTCGTGTAGATCTTGCATAAAATTAACTTAGTGTGCAAAAGTAGAAAGTAATTGGTAGAAAGGCAAAAGAAATTAAGGATAGGAAGCAGTCTTGAGCGGCAACTCATAGTCGTTCGAGTGCATCAACATGTTACACTGATGTCATTTTGATATATATTCGCTTTTAAATATGACATCAATGGAAGTAGGAATTGGATCAAGAATAGAACACCCTACGTTAGGTCGTGGCGTGGTCGTTGATATTGGCTCGGAATTCAATAATATTTGGTTTAAGAGCAGCAATACAGTGCGCAGTATCGGCAAAAACTTTGAAGGTTTGCGGGTATTATCTTCAGTTGAAAGTACAGAGATTGGCGGTGTGGTTAATATGGCAGATCTTGAGTTTATGCTCCATAAAATTCTTGATGATCGAAGTGATATTAGTGAGAAAGTACCATTAGCGCAAAAGTGGCTAGGTGGTAGTTTGATACTCAAACCTATGGAAGAGAATATGCAATCAAAGGAAATTTCGATTGAAACATTTTTTCACAAAATCGTCATGGTTCGTGATCGCCTTCGTGTGATGGAACAGCAAATTAATGCGCATAAGGTATTGACTGATGCAGAAAAAGTAGACTTGCAACAATACATCACACGCATTTATGGCTCGCTAACAACATTTAATGTGCTGTTTAAAAATGCCGATGAGGTTTTTAAAGGCAGCGGTAAAGAAGGGTAGAGGAATGGGGCTACAGGCTAGTCTTCAAGCGCCTTACACATCGTATGATTTAGTCGGCATAGAATTCCGAATCAAGCAGCGAGAATATGGCGGAGTCCAAAAATTTTTCTTCGAAATAGAAATCTTCTTTGAAGAACGCCTCTTGAATAAACTTGTTTTTTTTCAATAATGATTGAGATGCCCCATTGTTTGGATCAGTGATGGCTTCAATAGAATGCAGCATCATTGCCTTAAATCCGAAATCGAGAACTGCATATAACGATTCCTGCATAATGCCTTTGCGATGACAATCTGTTTCTAATAAATAGCCCACCTCTGCACGAAAATGTTCTTTCTTGATATTGACATAGCCGATAATGCCGATTACTTTTTCGGCGCCTTTTAATGTGATAGCCCAGTTGATAGATTCATTTTTTGAAATTCGATCGTTTATTTGGTTGATTAACTGTAAGGCATCCTCTATCGATTTTGCTCTTGGTCGACCAATATACTTCATTACCTCATCATCAGAGCGCAGCGCAAGTACGTCGCTTGCATCTGTTTGGCGCAATTGTCGCAGCGTTAAGCGGTCGGTTTGGATAACAGGAAACGGTGTTAGGTTGAGTTCTAGCATGGTGGATTTGGGTAAAGGAAGACTGTGCAACCTCAGAAAGGCCGCAAATGTAGTTAAAATAAAATCGGTATGCTTTTACTTCCTTGGATGCCAAGTCATTTCTACACCCTGATTTTTGAGCAGGATATAACGGGCGAGCACAAACAGATAATCAGAGAGTCGATTGAGATAAATGATAACGAGTTCGTCAATCACCTGATTCTCTTCTTTCATATGCACACAGATACGTTCGGCACGGCGACAAACACAGCGCACTATATGACAGGTTGAAGCAGCCACATCGCCACCTGGTAAGATGAAATGTTTCAGCTCTGGTAATTCTTCATTCATCATATCAATTTGATTCTCGAGCAACTCAACATCTGCGATATTCAAATCAGGAATATGCATCTTGGTATCTTTTTCAGGATCGCAAGCAAGTGAAGAACCGATCGTGAATAAACGGTCTTGAATTTCTTTTAGAATATTTTTTATCGGCAGCATAGGAACCTGATCGCTGATATTTCCAATCCAGGAATTAAGTTCGTCTACAGTGCCATACGCTTCTATGCGGATATGACTTTTTAAAATGCGGGTACCTCCTATCAGTCCTGTTAAGCCTTGGTCTCCTGTCTTGGTATAAATTTTCATCGACATACTATTGGTATTAAACTAGTGAATCATTATCGTTTGTATGTATCATCGGTTCGGCCTGCTGGGTTGGAGTAGGCGTTGCTTCAATACGAGTTGTATTTATGTGGTCGTTTTCAATGAGGCCATCTCGCAGTCGTATCACTCTGTTAGCAAACTTTGCAATGTCTTCTTCGTGTGTGACTAAAATCACAGTATTGCCTCCCTGATGGATGGTATCGAAGATGTCCATAATTTCAACTGAAGTCTTAGAATCAAGATTACCCGTAGGCTCATCCGCTAAGATGATAGAGGGATTATTTACTAAGGCACGGGCTATCGCCACACGTTGACATTGTCCGCCCGAAAGTTCGTTAGGTTTATGGTGCCAACGGTCGGCTAAATGCACTTTTTCTAATACTGCCTTCGCCCTTTCTTCTCTTTCTTTTTTGCTTATACCGCTATAAACAAGTGGCAAGGCTACATTTTCAAGAGCGCTTAATCGTGGTAGCAAATTGAATTGCTGAAATACAAATCCGATTTCCTTATTGCGAATCTCAGCCAACTCATTTTCTTTGATAGTGCTGACATTGTGCTTGTTGAGGATATACTTGCCGGCAGTGGGCGTGTCAAGGCAACCTAAAATATTCATCAAGGTTGATTTTCCCGAACCAGAAGGTCCCATCAACGCCACATACTCATTTCGATTGATGGATAAATTCAATCCCCTGAGTACAGGAATGACCTGTTGCCCGAGGTTGTAATGTTTGTAAAGGCTCTCTATTCGAATTATTTCGTCCATAAATTTAACTGCGCGTAAAATTAGTATATTTGTCCACCATGATAACAGATATTCTTTATTATTTTAGACATTGTACAGCAATAGAGATACTCGATTTGGTCATCGTCTTTTTGCTTGTCTTTCAATTGTTCAGAGCCCTACGCGGCAGTATCGCGTTCAATATCTTTATTGGTACGCTTGTGATTTATATTCTTTGGTTGGTGGTGAATAAATTGCATATGCCTTTTATGAGCGAAATACTCGACCGATTGGTAAGCATTGGTTTGATCGGACTCATTGTGGTGTTTCAACCCGAGATTCGTAAATTCCTTATCACACTCGGTCGCCGCTCTCCATTAGGTAAAAACGGTTTTGTAAGTCGATTGTTTCAATCCAATTCGTTGAACAAATACATTGTCGAAGAAGAAGTGATACAAGAAATTAGTGAAGCGCTAGATTGTTTGCAAGATAAAAAGCTGGGCGCTATTTTGGTCATTGCCCGTTCCGACCGTTTTGAATTTGATACCAATACGGGTAAGATGATCAATGGCATTGTTAGTTCAAAATTGATTGAAAGTATCTTTTCAAAATCAAGTCCATTGCACGACGGCGCTGTATTAATCGATAAAGATAATCTGATTGCAGCCGGCGTGGTACTTCCTATCAGTGACAACTCTGAGCTGCCTTCCAATATCGGTCTCAGACATCGCGCCGGTGTCGGTGCTTCCGAACACAGCGATGTGTTAGTCATCATCTTGTCTGAAGAGACAGGTAAATTCTCAGTCACCAAAAGCGGTCATCTCTATCAGGATGTACGACTTGAAGATATCAAGAAAGAGATGTACGACGCTATGGTGTCGTAAGTTTATTCACTTCATCATCAGTGTAAAATTGGCCATCGGCTACTTGTTGTCTTGCTTTCGCGATTGCTTGCTGTTCTACTTCATTAAAAACATGGATTTCATCCTTCTCCGTTTCAAATGCAATGAATTGAAGTACGCCTGCAAGTATATCGTCATCTGTCATGATTTGGATTTTACGTATGAGTTGTTCCTGTAATTCTAATGTAGACATGACATTGTTTTTACAAAAACTAAAGAAATTAATCTGAAAGTTGAATAGTTCAGTCGATTTTTGGTTCTGACGAGTTGCATGGATTTTATTCCCAAGGTTTGTGTCTCCACTTCCCAAGGTTTGTGTCTCCACAAATCCTTGATGGTATGAGTGAAGAAGATTTGTGAGGGCACCTACCTCAGATTTACGTAATCGAATTGGTTCGGATAACCAATTTCATCTGAAGTTCGACATGCCGCAAAGCCGAATAGATGAAATAGGAAGGGATAATGGGTAATGAATAATCCTTAAT
>CAIRSV010000267.1 GCA_903881265.1 uncultured Bacteroidota bacterium | reverse complement strand
GCATGTCGAACGGATGATAATGAAGGTTCTGTGAACCTTATCCCAGATGTTTCATAGGGTTTATTACAGGCAAAGCCTGTGAAGAACATACCGCTTGCGAAGGCAAAGCCTTCGAAGAGTGAGTCTTTGCGGACCTCTGTGAAAAAACTTTGCGCACTTTGCGGTAAAAAAAAGTCTTTTTTTACTTCTTGCTGTTGGTTCGGAGAACCAATGATATCTGTTGTTAGACATGCCGCTAAGTGAACAGGGGGAACAACGTGGAGATGGTTTATATTACAGGCAAAGCCTGCGAAGAACATAGCGCTTGCAGAGGCAAAGCCTTCGAAGAATGAGTGGAATAGATTATTATCACGGGTTGCAAACCCGCGCTAGCAAACATATTTAGAGTACACTAGGACTTGCGGGAAAATAATAAAAGCCAATGGCTTTCAAGAACATATGACCTTCGAAGGTAAAGCCTTCGAAGAGTTACAGTTTATAGGATAATTTAGAAAGCGCCAGATCCTAATTACTCATCATAGCGCATAAAAAAGGCCCCGTTATTTCAACGAGGCCTACCCTATTATTTTTTTCTGATGGTTTGCATATAATCAAGTCCCTCACCATCTGTGATACTGATTAGGTAGATACCATCCGACAAGGATTGCATATCCACTGTATGAATGCTTTCACCTACCTGTGCGTTCATCTGAATCGTTCGTAATACTCTTCCAGCGGCATCCATGATCTTGGCTGTAGCCACAATCGCCTTCTGCGTTGTGATTGTAATATGTAATTCGGCACTGACAGGATTTGGGAATAAGGTAACCTTGCTATCATTTCCAACATACACATCTACCACATCGCTTTGTGATTGATGCCCATCGATATCCACCTGCAATAAACGATAATAATTATGCCCATTAAAAGGTGCAAGATCATTGAAGGCATAATTTAATTCGATTGCACTATTACCATCTGACGCCTTGCTGTTGATAGCTGACGAGATGGGTGTGAAGTGCTTCAAATCTTTACTGCGTTCAACAATGAAGTGACTAAAATGATGTTCTTGCGATGTATTCCATTTTAATTGCGTGATACCATCAACACGCTTACCCGTAAAATTGACCAAGGTGACAGGCAATACGATATTCAACGGATTGCAGGCATGACAATAGAAGTAGGAGAAACTGTCAACTTTAAAACAAACCTTCCAAACGGTGGTTAAGGGATCATACGTAGACGTAATCGCAGAAGTTGGAATAGACAAGGCTGTATGTCCCGGCGTAGTGATATCACCATTATCAACTTGAGCGATACATAGATTGACCGTTGGATCAATCATTGGCCATGAGGTTGTAAAGGCTACCGAGTTATAATCATCAAAATCTTGTTGCAAATAATACAGACATACCTCCGCACTATCGTTGTTTGAAGGAACGATTTGGTAATGTCGATTTACGTAAGGCTGACCGTTATGAAACTGAACAGAACAGTCAATGTCTTCGCACACCGATGTGGTACCCATATGAATGCCGTCAGGAAGATCTTTAATCGTAACAATTTTACGGCAATCGGTGGTTGTATATAAGGTTTCTGTATTCCCATCGGCCATCAATATACTAGCGCACCCTACTGATCCGCAGTTTGAGAAGTTACCCATCGTATCTTGATTAACAATAAAATTGGTAGAAGGCACAATATTAATCTGTGCCTCCGCAGTATCAGCGCAATAGGGATTGGTATTCGTTACGAGTACCATATAGACGGTATCGGCTACAAAAATACAATGCGGATTTGGATAAGGAATTGTACAAGCAGGATCTGAATAATACAGAGTATCCGCCCCTGCGGTTGTTGTAAACGGATTAATCAATGAGGCCACATCGATACAACTTGGTGCACACGCATTACCCACTAATGGACTTGATATAAATTGAGGAATGGAATTTACTTTCAACAAAATACTGTCAGATGAGAAGCAACCTGTTGTTGGATACGTCACTCGTGAATAGATAAAATTGGTGCTGCTTGTATCGTTTGTGATAGTATTAATTGGCAAGAACATCGATTGATCACCAAAATAAGAAACCGTTACAGCTGGATTGAAAGCCGAAACAGACCCGTTCAATGTGGTTAAATCAAAGACGGCGCTGTTGCTACCTTGCGCATATTCACACTTGCTAAACGTATCCTGCACTACTGTCGGTGTTGGATTAATAACCAAGTTAACCGGTATTCGACAATCAGAAGAACCAGCGCAAGACGCATAGAATGTGGTTGTTCCAGGTGTATTTGAATTAGTGATACCTGAACCACTGATAATCATTGGATTGAATGGTGAATACGTATACAAGACCGATCCACCGACAGGTGTATTATACCATTGAAAATTGGCAGGTACATAGGTAAAGTAGATTTTCAGCTTGGCCACCGTGGTATTGCCATTATAATTCATAACATGGTTATTGGCTGTTGTATTAAATGTGTTCCAACTACCCAATTTCAAGGTATTACCACCACCGAGAACAGAATAAATCGTTCCAAGTATCGACTGACTCACTGTGTTTGTGTAAGTATATCCTTGTGCATTGGATCCTGTGGTTGCAGTATTTCCTTGCACACCTGGAAAAAATGTATTACTCGCAGTTGTTGGTGGTGCAATGCCCTGAAACAGACTGAAGCGTTTTTCACTAGGCCAAACGCAAGTGACACAACCCAACGAAGCGGATGCCAGATTGGTAACGGTTAGCACAGCAGGCGCGGTAAAGGAAGAACCAAATGGAAGGACTGGCAAAATACCACTAGCAAATTCACAAGCATTGCTTGGTGCGGCTAATGTTGACGTGCACATCGGAGGTTGGCCAGGTGCGATATTAAATGTCATTTCAATTGAGTCGTTAATGGGTGTAGCGCAACCACTTACTAGCAGACCTTGACCAAAAGGAATAATACTGCCTTGGCAAAGCTGATAATCTGGACCACCGGTTGGACGATAATTCAAACGGGTTATTGGTGAATTCAATGAATCATTTTGAAGCGTACCATTGCTCAACCCTGTAATGGTGAGCATCGTATTTAGCGCGTAATTGCCTCCAGCATATAAATTTACGCCAGTAAATGTGACAGGTATGCATCCCGAACCATACGAACCTAATATACCGGTTGTAGCAGGCACAGTATAGTTTGTGATAGCACCTGTCGGTCCTGTGACACGCAAGGTAACCGACACATTATTATTCGCTACGTTAATATTGCTTGTTCCGTAATTACACAAGGTAGCTACAACAGTTTCACTATTGCTAAAGCAATTTCCAGGCGGTACATTGAGTATTGAAATGGCGGGATCATATTGCGTTGGCTGTATGATATTAATTGTATAATCCTCCGTTTCTCCGAAGCCATAGGTTCCGGTCGGGTTAATCGTCCCGGCAGACGTACTCATCATTACCACACGAAGACGGGTACAACCTGTCAACGCCGTGAGCGGCGTAGTGAAGGTTCCACTCACTGTCACAGCTGGATTTACAGATGGAATAGCCGCGTTGGAATACACCTCTTCACCCAGATCAGTGAATACTGCATTGTGATTAAAATCGATATACATCTTCACAGATGAAGCCACATTAGCACCACAGGTACCGACAGTGACTGAAAAAGTTTGAGGAAGACCAGCATAGACTGTGGGCGACGGCACACCGGCAGAACCAATAAAATTAGCGTAGCGGTTTGAATCACCGACAGCATTACCTTGTGAACCTGTCAAAGGCGCCGCACAGGTTGTGGTATTATTTAATGAAGCCATGCTGACATTCAGAATATCCTGATCGGCTGTGCTAGTTGCAGTTGATGCGCCATAACAAGGTGATGTGCAGGTCCAAGGCTGAACCACCACACAAGCCGTTGTTGAAGTATCGACAAAACCATTATTGGTGCAAGTGATACGGCAACGATATCCTCTTGTGGTACCTCCAATAGCTGAAATAGTAAGGCTAGGAGTTAATGCAGATGGATTGGTTACACCTGAGATAGAAACCCAAGGACCCGTACAATTCGTTCCTTGTAGCCATTGATACGCCAAGCCACTTGCAAGGGTTGATCCCGATAGATTAACAGTGACGTTGACTCCAGGACAAGGATTGGCGGCACTCGCAATTGCAGTACCTGCCACAGGTGTTCCACTACATGGGATAGGTGGTGAATCAATACTAATGGCCATAATGTTTAATACTCCACCGGTATTTGAGAAGGAAACACTTTGAATTAGCTTTCCGTAATTGGAAGCTAATAAGGCCAATGGCGCTTGATATAATCTTGGATTGCTCGCATCATTTGAAATGACATTGGTAACTCTGTTCGTTCGCCCCATGCCCTGAATTGCAAAATTGGCTCCATTATACCAATCTGGGAAGGTAATACCTGTAAACACTTGCGTGGTAAGGTCTGTAAACGTAACCGTGATTGTGGCGTTACCAATTCCACTTCCAGTGGAGCCCAAGACAAAGACTGTTTGAGCAGATTGAGGCGTTACAAAAGATAAGACACCCGAACTTGTACCGGGCATACGCAAGGTATTATTGGCCGTATAAGACGCTAATTGATAGGTAAGTCCGGGTGTTGATGCTACCACACTGCTAATCAAACCGCCATTTGGTATATACGAACCTGTGGGATTAAAGCTCGATGACATATACACATAATTTACCCCATCATAATCAGCTGATGTTGACGCAGCTGCATTTCCAGGGATATCAGCAACAACATCTGCGTTGAACCCCGTTAGGGCCACAGGCACATAAATAGCTTTTAGTTCTTGAACATTCACGATTAGGAAAGTGAGAGCTAAATAAATTTTGAAGATGGAATGCTTGAAAATCATGGATGAAATTATTTTGCTTTGTTTAAAAGATCATTGTTATTGCAGTGATGGATAACTGCATAATGAGTTATTGATGAATACGTATTCACTGTCTCAACATACATTGTTGAAACAGCGAATATGTACATGCAGTAAAACTAGGCTTTTTTAGTCAATATTATCTTATGGTATTCACACTTTATCCGTAGTCGATACCTGGTAGATATTGATCGGTTAACTATCCTTCAAGCGGAGTGACGAAAACAACTTATTTCTTTCTGATTGTCTGTGTATAGTTGAGCCCTTTTTGATCGCTAACACTTACCATATACATGCCATCTGTCAATGATTGCATATCAATCTTCGTTGAGTTACTTCCGGCTTGCAATGACATTTCAACTGTGCGCACCACCCTGCCTGTCGCATCCATAATTTTTACTTGTGCTCTTGACGATTCAGGCGTTGTAATATCCACTGTCAATTCAGTGTTCACAGGATTTGGATACATCGTCACGAAGGTTTCAGTGCCAAAGTATACATCCACAGTGCCG
>CAIRSV010000266.1 GCA_903881265.1 uncultured Bacteroidota bacterium | reverse complement strand
TCTTTTTTTACGATGTTGACGGCATTATCCAATGTCTGCAAATCCACTTTGCTTGTAATATCGAACGATGGCATAGTTTTTTAGTTTAGTAGCACAAAGATAACCTTTGCATTCATTTTCTCACAGAAAGCATTGCATTGATTTTTTTATGCTTGAAGATATAGAAATTGTTTGTTTATGGAAGCCATCAAGCAATTATAAAAAAAAAGTGGTCTGCTATAATGACCACCTTTTTTGATTATGTACAAGCCGTATTATTCTTATGCTAGATCAAAACGATCAAGGTTCATTACTTTAGTCCAAGCAGCGACAAAGTCTTTGACAAATTTACCTTGTGCATCACTACACGCATATACTTCTGCCAATGCACGAAGTTCTGAGTTTGAACCAAAAATCAAATCCACTCGAGTACCTGTCCATTTCAATTCTCCTGTTTTACGATCACGACCTTCAAATACTTCTTGCGCATCTGTGGTCGATTTCCAAGTCGTATTCATATCAAGCAAGTTTACAAAGTAATCGTTGCTAAGTACTTCAGGACGATTGGTAAACACCCCGTATTGAGAGCCGTTAAAGTTGGTATTAAGAACTCGCATTCCACCTATCAACGCAGTCATCTCAGGCGCACTGAGTGTCATCAATTGAGCTTTATCAATCAACATTTCTTCAGCTGACGCGGTATAACGCGATTTCATATAATTGCGGAAACCGTCAGCCAATGGTTCAAGTACAGCGAACGACTCAACATCTGTTTGTCCTTGTGAGGCATCAGCACGACCAGCTGTAAAAGGCACTTCGATTGTATGTCCCGCTAATGTTGCGGCTTGTTCAATACCAACACATCCTGCTAGTACTATTAAATCAGCCATTGAAATCATCTTGCCTTCTGATTGTGCCGCATTGAAGGTTGTTTGAATTGCCTCTAAGTTGGCCAAGACTGTGGCTAATTGTGTTGGATTGTTTGCTTTCCAGTCTTTCTGAGGAGCGAGACGAATACGAGCACCATTGCTACCACCTCGTTTATCCGAATTGCGGAACGTTGATGCCGAAGCCCAAGCTGTTGATACTAATTGAGAGACGGTCAATCCAGCAGCGAGAATATGTTTTTTTAATGCAGCAATATCGTGCGCATCAAGATGCGATTGAGTGCTAGCAGGAATAGGATCTTGCCAAATTAATTCTTCTTTTGGTACATCAGCTCCAAGGTATCGAGCGATTGGGCCCATATCACGATGTGTCAGTTTAAACCAAGCACGTGCAAACGCATCCGCAAACTGATCGGGATTTTCGTAAAAGCGTCTTGAGATTTTTTCATACGCTGGATCGACACGCAACGCAAGATCAGCTGTTAACATAGTAGGTGCGTGACGTTTAGCAGCATTATGTGCATCAGGCACAGTGTCTGCACCGCCATTATCCTTTGGTTTCCATTGATGAGCACCGGCAGGGCTTTTAGTAAGTTCCCACTCATACCCAAACATATTCTCAAAATAATTATTACTCCATTGAGTAGGTGTCGTTGTCCACGCGCCTTCAAGTCCGCTTGTAATAGTATCTTCACCCTTACCGCTACCGAAGGTATTTTTCCAACCCATACCTTGCTCTTCAATGCCAGCTGCGGCAGGTTCGGCACCGACAAACTTACCTGGATCGGCAGCACCGTGTGTTTTTCCGAAGGTATGACCGCCAGCAATCAAGGCGACTGTTTCTTCATCATTCATGGCCATACGACCAAAGGTTTCACGTATATCTCGCGCAGAAGCCATTGGATCGGGATGACCATTAGGCCCTTCTGGGTTTACATAAATAAGGCCCATTTGAACAGCAGCTAATGGATTTTCCAATTCACGATCTGCGGCATAACGTTTATCGCCTAACCATTCAGCTTCAGTGCCCCAATAGATATCTTCTTCAGGTTCCCACACATCTTCACGACCACCGCCAAAACCAAAGGTCTTGAAACCCATTGATTCGAGGGCACAATTACCGGCAAGTATCATAAGATCGGCCCATGAAAGTTTACGACCATATTTTTGTTTGATCGGCCAAAGCAATAACCGCGCTTTATCGAGGTTGGTATTATCGGGCCAGCTATTCAAGGGTGCAAAGCGTTGTGTGCCAGCACCAGCACCACCGCGTCCATCAGATGTACGATAGGTACCGGCGCTATGCCAAGCCATACGAATAAAGAAAGGGCCATAGTGACCATAATCTGCAGGCCACCAATCTTGTGATGTCGTCATCAAATCGATGATGTCTTTTTTGACTGCGTCTAAATCGAGGCTCTTGAATTCTGCTGCATAGTTAAAGCCTTCATCCATCGGATTCGACACGGATGAATGTTGTCGAAGGATATTTAATTTTAGTTGATTAGGCCACCAGTCGCGGTTACGAGTGCCACCGCCGGCACTTTGTTTAATGATGCCACTGCTAAACGGGCATTTACTTTCACTGTTCGTGTCGGCTGATTTGCTTGAATGTGTTTGTTCTTCCATTTTAATAAGATTACGAATTTTTTGCAAAATTTAATCGATAACCATCGTCATCGCAGCGATTTTACATCGTTGAGTGCAAACTTACAACAATGTGTTCAATGCATCATACTTCAACCGCACTAAGAAAGTTTATCAGTTATAAGTTAAAAAAATAGGTTCTTTTTTTTAATTGACAAGTGAATTATTTAAATAGCGAAAACCTCAAAAAAATCTTGTTCTGACTCTAGGTTTATGATGCTTTCATCAACCTACAATCCTTCAATAAAAATAATTTGATTTGTTACTGATTAATGTATTTCATTTGCAGCCTTAAATGTATACAGTCAGTCAACCTATCGATGATGCGGGTTGAGCGAACTGAGATCCAATCAAGGATAAAGCAGATTCAATGAGAAAACCAGTTGATAATAATGTGATCGAAGCACCTGAGTCGGATTATTTATATATACATCCTTCACAAATTGCGGGAGCAGGCAAGGGGTTATACACTGCCATTGATATCTTTAAGGGTGAAATCATTTCTATTTTCAAAGGTGAGTTGCTGACCGATCGACAAGTACAGATTCGTGTCGATAAGGATCAAGACAAGTATTTCATCGAATTATTAGATGGTAGTATAATTGATTCAATGAAGACAAAATGTTTTGCCAAGTATGCGAATGATGCCTTAGGTGTATCAGGTTCAGCGCATAAAAACAATGCACAGATTGCCTTAGATGAAGAAAATAGGGTTGGCCTTATTGCCACTCGCAATATAAAAGCCTATCAGGAAATTTTTTGTAGTTATGGCAAACGCTATTGGCGTAAACACGGATAAGATAAAGGTTTCAACAAAGTTAATAGGGGAGGCGACATACGAATGTGTTGAATTCATTTACTCATTGAAATTGGGTTCATACATGCTCAACGTCCGACAGTTTGATTGCAGGCGCGTGATGTTTACGTTTGTCGAGACGATGCGGGAAGAAAGGTATCAATCATAAAAAGTTCTACCGCGTGCATGCGTCGATGAAGCTAAATATCAGTCGATACTTTAGTGGCCCAAAAGATGTTCTGCCTTATTTTTTACTTATATTTGTCTGATGGAAAAAGTAGTCAAAATAATGCATCTTAAAGATAAACAATCTGACTATGTTTTTTGGCAGACAAGGAGTTATAAAGATCGATTAGAAACTATTGAATTGCTTCGCTCACAGTACATTAAATTTGATAAAAATGTTCAGCCAAGACTTCAAAGAGTTTGTAGAGTTATTAATCAAGCATAACGCATCGTATTTGTGCGTATCAGTCTTCTTAATTCAGTGCTAGTTATTATAGCGTTTCTGTATATAAAACCTAGAAATCTAATCATCACTTCACTTCGTCAAAAAGGGATTAAGCAAGGACTTAGGGAATTATTATTCAATCCTGCTGAATCGTCATTTGAACGAGCTGCCTCGGCAGGATTTGGCGTGTTTATGGGTATAGTTCCAATCTGGGGATTTCAATTGCTTATCGGTATTCCATTAGCTATTATGATTAGAATGAATAAGACCTTATTCATTCTAGCGGCCAATATCAGTATTTTTCCTCCAGTGATTTGGGCAGCTAGTTTGGCCACAGGAAAATTATTATTCAGGAATCCAACTTGGAAAATTGATTTCCATCAAATACAATGGCAGCAGGTTGCTCAAACCGGGAAAGAGTTCTTTATCGAGGAACAGTATTAGCCATTGTCGGTGGATTAGTAACATTCATCATCACGTATCTTCTTTTGAAATGGCGAATGAACTATAAAAAAAAATATTAATATTTCAAGGTAAAGTGTTGCTTTTCCTTGAAGTCCTTTTTAAAGAAGACCAAACCAAAAAAGAACAAATCAATACTGAGTCTAACTCGTTGATCTGAATGAATGGTTTGCCAAGCTTTATGCATACCTCGGCTCCAATGAATATCATCAAAAATAAGCAAGGTGTCATCCTTAATAAATGGCATAATTTCGTTGAAATAAGCAAGGGTTGCTTCTTCCCTATGATTACCATCGATAATAATTAGATCAAAGGATGGGGGTTGTTGAAGGATAGGAGTGAGGACTTGATCAAAATTCCCTCTTCGTTGACGAATATGAGTGAGCGAAAGGGAGGCGAATGTTTCTGTCGCTTTATCAGCAATGTCATTGCATCCTTCAATTGTAATAACCTGACCGTCTTTTGCGGCACTTGCAATATATGACGTACCGATGCCAAGCGACGTACCAAGCTCTAGCATATTTTTATATTGATATTTTTCAACGATCCTAAAAAGAAGTTTTCCAAATTTTTCATTTCGTGCAGCATGTTGGGCAATGTCTTTGACACGGCGTTTCGTGACGCTTTTATGCAACGAGCCTGCGCCTAAATCCTCTACATTGATTGACGTAGTATCTTGGAGTAAGACGTTTCGTATTGATGCAATTTCTTCAAAGGCATAATAGGTACGTTGATCCTTGAGTACCGTTTCGATAAAATCATACACAAAAGGTGAATGGATACCGTGCGCTGATTTAGCCTTCAATCGATACAACACATATTGCTTCAGTAGAAAAAAGTATTTCATCAATGAATACTTGCTTTTTCATACACCTCAAATATCATATCCATTGTATTCTTTTCATCTGATTTTCGTTCCTCGGAAGAAATAAGTTTCCATTGATTCATATCAATAAGCGGAAAGAACGCTGTGCCATTTTCTATGTGGGTCTCAACACGAGTAATGTATAATTTATCAGCTAAATGAATGGTTTGATTATAGATTGTATCACCGCCAATGATAAAAACCTCATCAAAATTTTTTGCTCTACAAAAATCAATGGCTTCGTCAATGCTGTGTGTAATTTGAAGTCCATCGTGATGGAAGGATTGGTCTCTTGTAATAACGATATTGGTACGTTTTGGTAAAGGGCGACCGATTGAATCATATGTTTTTCGGCCCATCAGTATGGGATGATCCACAGTAAGCGATTTAAAGTATTGCAAATCTGCTGGCAAGTGCCATGGTAGTTGATTATCGGTTCCGATAACGTTATTGGTTGATATGGCTACGATAATGGATAATGTCATTCCTTCTGTGAAGTATAAATGTTTAATAGTACAAACTGTAATATGCTAAATCGCCACATCCGCTTTGATATGAGGATGACATTGATAATTGAGTAATTCAAAATCTTCAAAGACAAAATCTTCGATGTGTTGCCTTTCAGGATTGATATGTATGCTTGGCAAAGGGTAGGGCGTTCTACTCAATTGAAGTGTCGCCTGTTCAATGTGGTTATTATACAAATGAACATCCCCAAAGGTATGAATAAACTCGCCGGGTTGTAATTGACAAATTTGCGCAATCATCAATGTCAGCAACGCATAGGACGCAATATTGAATGGTACACCTAAAAAGACATCCGCACTTCGTTGATAAAGTTGACAACTCAGTTTGCCATTGGCTACATAAAATTGAAAAACGGTATGACAAGGCATAAGGGCCATTTCGGCTAATTCACCAACATTCCATGCGCTAACAAGCATACGACGGCTATCGGGATTCGTCTTCAATTGCTGAATGACATCATTTAACTGATCAAATGTTTGGCCATTTTTACCTCCCCAGCTTCGCCATTGTTTTCCATACACAGGCCCAAGGTCACCATGTTCATTGGCCCATTCATCCCAAATCTTAACTCCGTGGTCTTGCAAATACTTCACATTTGTATCTCCTTTGATAAACCAAAGTAATTCATAAATAATCGACTTCAGATGAAGCTTTTTGGTGGTCACCATCGGAAACCCTTTACTTAGATCAAATCGCATTTGATACCCAAAGCAACTTCGTGTTCCTGTACCGGTTCTGTCACTTTTCTCGGCCCCGTTTTGAAGGATGTGTTCTAAAAGAGTATGATATTGCTGCATGTTGTAAAACTAAAACGGGCGACATGGAACTTCAAATATAGCCTGACTAATCTTTGAACGAACTATCAACAATCAAAGGTTTTTATACAAAAAGAAAGCCATTTCGCTATGAACTGAAATGGTTGTATATTTTTAAATAGAACGATTAAGATTTTGGAAGTATCCGTCCACCGCCTGCAAAATACTTAGACCAATAGGCACTAGAGAGATTAGCGATAGACACACCTTTGCTAGACGCCGAATGAACAAAAAAGTTGTTTCTCAAATAAACGCCTACGTGAGAAATATGAGACGACTTAACCTTGAAAAAAACAAGATCTCCTTCCTTTAAATCGGCAGGATTTGTAATGAGTTCTGATGCATCAAATTGAAGACAGGCCGTTCGTAAAAGATCTAAACCAAAAACGTATTTATACAATGTTTGCACAAATGCACTGCAATCAACTCCTTTTTTTGTATCTCCACCCATTCGATACTTCACGCCATACCAATCATCAATAAAGCGATAAAGCATCACATTGGATATTTGGTTAGGAAGCACTTCAATCATACATGAATACTTATCCTTTACCCAATCCATCACAGAGGAACTGAACGCAGTACCCGTTGTTTCTTTCTTTGGTAAAATAGTTTTTGTGACAGTTCTTGTATAAAAAAGATCTTTGTCAATAGTGACTACCGTATTAGGTGTCGTTTCTTTTTTTAATGCAATAGGATTTTCTATTGTCAACGGGTTAGCGTTAGTTGTTGCAGTATTAAGCTCTTTTGATTGAAAATCTGCAGTGGCAGACTGAATAGGAGCTTTAGCAGTATGACGAGTTTTGTGTGTTGACTTGCTAATTGATTTTTTACTCGTCGTTGATTTCTGTTTTTGATGATTCTTCGAGATGGACGCCTCTTTGCGAATCTTTTCCTTCCCGGTGTTTTTGTGGTGTGAGCCTTTCGTTTTGGCATAGGACGTTAATCCCGCCAAAAGGCAAATGATGATGAATACGCCAAACTTCTTTAGTACTTGCATGATGTCAGAATTTTGTGGTGTCGCAAATATAGCGTTTAAAGATGGCAATAGGGCCTAATTGATGTTTCAATAATGTTAATTTTAATAATGTGTTACAACACACGTATTGACTTAATTTGAATAGGTTTCCTTCGAATAAAAACGGGCTATTTTAAAACAAAAATTTGCTTACATCAATATAAGGATTACATTTGCAGCGGCAAGTCTTATACGACCAGCTCCTGCTAACCCTCCAGGATGGGAACATAGCAAAGGTACGTGGTTGAGCGGTGCGATATAAGTAACTTGCCATTTTTTGTGCCCCAAACTTTTTTCAATGTGCACAGTTTCCAACATCCAACTTTCTTTGCGGCTCTTGTATTTTTTGACAAGAACAATGGCATCTAAGCTTCGAGCTAATACAAGTCATTTATAAATAATGTGTAGTAAGGTAGGGGAACATTCCATTTCTTTTCTATCTTCGCGCCGAATTTATTCCCTTTAAAACAATATATCTATATGAAATTCTTTATCGACACAGCTAATCTTGCACAAATTACTGAAGCCAATGAATTAGGCATACTTGATGGTGTAACAACCAATCCTTCCTTGATGGCAAAAGAAGGCATCAAAGGAACCGAAGCCGTGATGAAGCACTACAAAGACATCTGCGATATCGTTCATGCGCCTGTCAGTGCAGAAGTAATTTCAACCGATTTTGCTGGTATTGTTGAAGAAGGAAAAATTTTAGCCGCAATTGATTCGAATATTGTGGTAAAAGTACCAATGATAAAAGATGGTATCAAGGCTATTAAATGGTTTACCGATAACAATATCAAGACAAACTGCACCTTAGTATTTTCAGCCGGTCAGGCTATTCTTGCTGCCAAAGCTGGCGCCACCTATGTGTCACCTTTTATTGGTCGTATTGATGACGGAAACTGGGATGGTGTTGAATTGATTGGTCAAATCTCTCACATTTATAAGATGCAAGGTTTTGAAACACAGATTTTGGCAGCGTCAATCAGAACGTCCTTACATATCGTTCGTTGTGCTGAGGTGGGCGCAGATGTTTGTACTTGTCCTTTATCAAGTATTTTAGGCTTGTTGAAACATCCATTAACCGATTTAGGTTTGGCTCAATTTTTATCTGATGCGAAGAGCATGCAATAATCAATGTTTATTTTAAGGGTAGCAGTCTAATTGGATAGACTCAAACGATGAAAGGTACTTTTAATTGTCCTTTTATATGCTATGGCGTATTCTCTATTCTTACTTAACATAATATTAATTATGGGAATGATATACCCAAACAACTACAACCAGGCATAGTTAAAATTCCGTACAAAATAGTTTGTCTAGTCTAACTGATTTAGTGTGCTGCTTGCATGACCGCATTCCTCATTAATGCACTTACTTTTTCAACAATTGCATCGGTGTCATAGCCACATTCTTTGTGAAGCTCAGCAGGTTTCCCATGTTCCACTAATCGATCTGGAATCCCAAGCATCGTCACAGCCGGTGAATAATGATGCAACGCAAAAAACTCTAAGCAAGCCGATCCAAAGCCACCAACAATGGTGCCATCTTCAATTGTGATCACTTGTTTGAATCGGCGTCCAACCTCATGCATAATGTTTTCATCTAATGGTTTCACAAAACGCATATTGTAATGTGCTGGTTGAATTCCTTGTAATTTAAGCTTCTCGCAAGCCTGAATGACAAAATTACCCGGATGCCCGATCGATAAAATTGCGATTTCTTCACCTTCCTGCACTTGTTGACCTTTACCAATGTCCATTTTTTCAAACGGTGTCTGCCACACAGGCATCACACCTTCACCTCTTGGATAACGAATAACAATTGGCAACTGCATATCATCCAATTGAGCGGTGAACATTAAATCGCGTAATTCTTTTTCGTTCATTGGAGCCGAAATGATCATATTTGGAATACAACGCATATAGGCAATATCATATACGCCATGATGCGTTGGACCATCATCGCCAACCAAGCCAGCGCGGTCAAGACAAAAAATCACTGGCAATTTCTGAATCGCCACATCGTGAACCACCTGATCGTATGCTCGTTGCATAAACGATGAATAGATATTGCAATACACTTTCATTCCCTCTACTGCCAAGCCTGCACTCAGCGTAACTGCATGTTGTTCGCATATTCCAACATCAAACGCTCGGTCTGGCATTTCGGCCATCATATATTTTAACGAACAACCCGAAGGCATAGCCGGAGTTACCGCCATAATCTTCTTGTTCAGATTCGCCAATTCTATAATCGACTTTCCAAACACATCTTGATACTTTGGCGGTTGAGGACTGTCGTATACCACTTTATTAATCTTTCCAGTGACCTTATCAAATAAACCGGGCGCATGCCAAAGGGTTTGATCTTGTTCTGCAAGCTCATATCCTTTGCCCTTTATTGTATTGATATGCAATAACTTAGGGCCTTTTATCTGCTGTAAATCTTTAAGTGTTTCAACCAGCTTTAGTACATTGTGTCCATCTACCTGACCGAAATAACGCAGCCCCAACCCTTCAAACAAATTACTGGTTTTGGAGACAACGCCTTTCAAACCAGCTTCAATTTTTGACGCCATTTTTTGATGAAAACGCCCACCCGGCAATTTTCCGATCATATGCCACACATCATCCCGAACCTTATTATAGGTCTTAGACGTGGTGATATCTGTCAGGTATTCTTTTAACGACCCCACATTAGGGTCGATACTCATATTATTATCATTAAGGATAATCAGCATATCAGCTCCTGATGTACCGGCATGTTGCAAGGCTTCAAAAGGCAATCCTGCCGTCATAGCACCATCACCGATAATAGCCACGTGCTGTTTATGAACATCGCCATTGTGTTTGGCCGCAATTGACATACCCAATGCTGCCGAAATAGACGTGGAGGAATGGCCTACCCCAAAGGCATCATAATCGCTCTCGCTTCGCTTTGGAAAACCGCTAATACCATTATATTTTCGATTGGTATGAAATACACTTCGTCGACCTGTGAGTATTTTATGCCCATAGGCTTGATGGCCCACATCCCAAACCAAATTATCGTCTGGGGTATTAAATACATAATGCAAGGCTACTGTTAATTCAACGACACCCAAACTAGCCCCAAAATGTCCGCCGTTTACGCTCACCGAATCGATGATAAATTGTCTGAGTTCGTTACAGACCTGCTGAAGGTCATCCTTTTTCAACTTTCTGAGATCTGATGGGAACAGGATGGTTTCTAACAGTGGGCCGGCTTTAATTTCCATGTGGGACATATTGATGAACCAAAAATACATTTTTTTTAATACGGATATGTTTAATTCATGCTAAAAAAAAGAATCGAGATTATTTATAGCACGGGGGACTATCCCCTTTTTTCTTAGGATTATATCAAACTTAGCTGTAACATTGAACTCATATTTCAAACCGGTCTTGCACCAACAAACGACGAATCCCCTCATATGGAAAAAGGCACCCTTCATCTTGTACCCAATGTATTGGCAGAGCAATCTATTCATATCATCCCTTCCTATCTGAAGGAGGTGGTAACCGGTATTAAAATTTGGTATGTCGAGGAGATACGCAGTGCAAGACGCTTTTTAAAGGCAATGAACAAAGAAATTGTCATCGATGACCTGACCTTTTATATGCTCAATGAACACGAGAAGGATTCACTTCAATATGCTAAAAAAATATTGGAAGCCGGTACCGATATTGGTATGATTAGCGAATCGGGTTGCCCAGGTGTAGCCGATCCGGGAAGTAGCTTAGCACAACTTGCCCATCAAATCAACGCGAAAGTAAAACCACACGTTGGCCCTAATTCTATTTTACTTGCCTTGATGGCCTCAGGTTTCAACGGACAACATTTTCAGTTTCACGGTTATTTGCCCAATAAGCAACCTATGCTAAACCAAAAATTACAGGAAATTGAACGCGAAAGCAAAGCCAATAATGTATCCCAATTTTTTATTGAAACGCCCTACCGCAATAATCAGATGATTAAAGAAATACTTAAGAATTGCCACGATGAAACCCGTCTTTGCGTAGCCGCTAATCTTACCGGCGAAGCAGAACGCATCATTTCCTTACCGATCAAAAAATGGAAACAACTTACTGTCAGCTTTCATAAACAACCAGCCGTCTTTGGAATGTATGTCGATTGAGAGGTGAAAGGCCTCCATTAAAGTCCCACATTCTCAGGCTCTGACACATTCACAATGCGATCAACGATGTATTGCCCGTTTTCTTGATTTTTGCCATTATAGTTCTCCCCTCTCCAAGGCAATGATTTGCGGTATTGGGTATAATGTACTTTCACTGTTTTGTTGCTGACTTTATCTAGGCTGTCTGCAATTTTACCATCGATCACAGAGAAATAGAAATTATTAGTGTTGACAGTACCACCTTGTATCGAACGAAGTCCGGGTTGCACCATCTCACCTTCAAAGGTTTTGAAGATATTGCCTTTTCTAGAACATTTTATTAATAAGCCTTCCCTTGAACCATCACTGAACGAATTGTAATAGAACCAATACACATAACCTGCTCCAAAAAGCAGCAAGAACAAGATTGACATAAAGATGGCTTTTTTCATTTGTCGAATTTTGCGTAAAAATACGGGAAAACATCTATTGCACAAGTGTAATTTTAGCAAACTGTTGGTTGGGACAACCAATCTTATCTGTCGTTTGACATACCGCTACGCGAACAGGACGAAAAGCTTGGTTAACCGCAAAGTACGAAATGGAATAACACGTAAAGAATCTAGGCTGTTCGATATGTTAGGCTCTGCGCATGTCGAACGGATGATAATGGAGGTTCTGTGAACCTTAGCCCAGATCTTTCGTAGGGTCTATATTACAGGCAAAGCCTGCGAAGAACATACCGCTTGCGAAGGCAAAGCCTTCGGAGACATACTTCGGCAAGCTCAGTATAATTTTTTAAAAAGACCTTACCGCACGCGCATGGAGAGTGTAGTCCTTGCTGGCGTTGTAGCCCACACTGCCAAGAGTGAAGTTCCGAATCCAGACGAGGAAATTACTATCCTCACTAGAACTCCAATAATAGGCAGCAGCAAAACCCCCAATGGCTGTTTGATTCAGATAAAGTGTATTAATTTCATCCTTACTAGGCAGATACCAATCGCTGTAGCCGTTTAAAACCAAGTCATGACAAAGTTGTGCAGCATAACTTCCAGCTCCTTGAACGGACACAATGGTATTGGTGTTGGCATTACCTGTGCCCAAGGCTGCGGCGGTAGCGCCTGTTGTCACATTAGAACCATTCCACCATACAATGCCTGTACTTTGATCGCTCGGCGCAGCAATTAACCCGTGTGGCACATTTGCATCATATCCAGGGTCACCTAGTTGTAAGATATACGCAATGATACCGCCTTGATAGCTTTGACCAATAGCAAGCGCAGGCGCAGTTGAAGTTGCAGTAGTAAATGTAAATTCATTCCCATAGACTGTTCCGGCACTACTTGTTGCATAGGCTCTAACATAATACGCAGAGTCAGGAGTTAATCCTGTGATATTGCTTGTAAAACTTCCTGTGCCACTGCCGTCCGTTGTTTTTGTGCTTAATGCCACAGTTGGAATAGCTGTTGTGCTCCAGCAAACGCCTCGTGCAGTTACAGAAGCGCTATCTTGTGAAACAACTGAACCACCGCAGGTTGCAGTTGTTTGTTGAATAGAGCTCACCGGGTTTGTAGTGACTCCTGTAGTATTCGATGTCGAAAAAGAACGGATCGCGCGCACATCGTTTGGGTAGTGCTTGTTGTTGTAGCTGTCCAGATTGCCATTGTAGAAGGTCTGAGCCCAGGCGCCGTTGTTACTGTTCTCACTAGAACTCCAATAGTAGGAATTAGTAAAACCTCCAATGGCTGTTCGATTCAGATAGAGTTTATTAAGTTCATCCTTACTTGGCAAATACCAATCGCTGTAGCCGTTTAATACTAAATCATAGCAAAGTTGAGCAGGATATGTTCCATTGCCCTGAACAGATACTATGGTATTGGTATTGGCATTACCTGTACCCAATGCCGCGGCGGTAGCGCCTGTTGTTACATAAGAGCCATTATACCACTGTATTCCTGTACTTTGATCGTTTGGCGCTGCAATGAATCCTCTCACATCATTTGGGTCATATCCAGGATCGCCGGGTTGTAAGATATAGGCAATGATACCGCCTTGATATTGCATACCGACAGCCATTGGTGTTTGCGGGATGTTTGATATCGATGTTGAAACCCATTGATAGCCATTCCACGAGAGCACATCGCCAATATGGTTGCCATTGGGCAAGCCATTACCTGCATGGAAGGCATACGGCACACTCATCATCTGTTGTGTACCTAAATCTGTATAATTACTACCACCTGCGGCATCTAATTCTACCTGCATAAACTTGGCACCATTGCCCCAGTTGATAGAAGAGAAGGTGGCTATTGAAGGTGTTCCTTGTCCAATGGAAAGTGTTATCATTCCTAGGTTGGAGGTGGTGGTGGTATGAATTTCTTGATACACAACAGTGCCAAGCATTGTACTATCGTGTATGCTAAAACGAATATGGATAGCTTGATTGATCATTAATGCACCGCTGCCATTTCTGATGACACTTTGATAAGGGATGCCTTGTGGGGCTTGCGCGTTGCTGTTCATCAATGAAAGGCAAGCAAGAAGAATAAGTAAACTATATTTCATACACTAAATTTTGAACGAAGATATACAACTAATTCTGTGATAAAAGATTAATTAATCACATTGTCTTTTAGGTTTTATGTCATATTTGGTATAATGTTAGCAAAAGAGTCTTGTGTGTTGTGACTTTGAGTGAACCCGATGCCGTGGTATGTGTCTTCACATACCACAATTAATTTAACTC
This sequence comes from uncultured Bacteroidota bacterium, assembly GCA_903881265.1. Lineage (GTDB taxonomy): Bacteria > Bacteroidota > Bacteroidia > Chitinophagales > Chitinophagaceae > OLB11. The sequence continues at coordinate 8 of CAIRSV010000266.1, read as the reverse complement.
TTTCGGTT
>CAIRSV010000265.1 GCA_903881265.1 uncultured Bacteroidota bacterium | reverse complement strand
GCTGTATTCCTACGAAAGCGTTGCTAAAATCGGCTCAGGTATTTGAATATGCCAGACATGCAGCCGATTACGGTGTAACAATCGATAAGGTGACTGCCGATTTTAACGGAATGATTAAACGTAGTCGTGGCGTGGCTGATAAGATGAGCAAGGGTGTTCAGTTTCTAATGAAAAAGAACAAGATTGATGTGATTATGGGCTATGGAAAAATGAAAGCCAAAGGACAAGTGGATGTAACAGCCGCTGATGGTAAAACCACTACCTACGACTGTAAACACATCATCATTGCTACCGGAGGACGTGCGCGTACCTTGCCGAATTTGCCGGTTGATGGTAAAAAAGTAATTGGATACAGAGAAGCGATGGTATTACCTGTGCAACCTAAATCGATGATTATTGTTGGTAGCGGTGCCATTGGTGTGGAGTTTGCGTATTTCTATAATAGCATTGGTACCAATGTGACCGTGGTTGAATTTTTGCCACGTATCGTGCCGGTTGAAGATGAAGATGTATCAAAAGAACTCGAAAAGAGTTTTAAGAAACAAGGCATCACCATTATGACCAATGCCTCAGTGGAAAGTGTCGATACAAGTGGCGCCGGTGTGAAAGCCAAGGTAAAAACAGCGACTGGCGAAATTACATTGGAAGCCGATATTATATTAAGCGCAGTCGGTGTAGTTGCCAATCTTGAAAATATTGGCTTAGAAACATTGGGTGTTAAAACCGATAAAGGTCGTATTGTGGTGGATGGCTATTGTCAGACAAATGTGCCGGGCGTATACGCCATCGGTGATATTTTAGCAACGCAAGCCTTGGCGCACGTAGCTAGCAAAGAAGCCATCGTATGTGCCGAGAATATTGCCTATATGGAAAAGAAACATGCACACAAACCACAGCCTATCGATTATGGTAATATACCAGGATGTACGTATTGCAGTCCTGAGATTGCGAGTGTTGGTATGACTGAGAAGGCAGCCAAAGAAGCTGGCTATGAATTAAAAATCGGTAAGTTTCCATTCGTGGCGAGCGGTAAAGCCACGGCAGCAGGCAATACCGAAGGTTTTGTCAAAGTGATTTATGATGCCAAATACGGCGAATGGTTAGGAACTCATATGATTGGTATGAATGTGACAGAGATGATTGCTGAAACCGTCTTAGGTCGTAAATTAGAAACAACCTACCATGAAGTGTTAAATGCTATTCATCCGCATCCAACGATGAGTGAAGCCGTAAAGGAAGCCACAGCAATGGCTTTTGGCGAAGCAACAGATATTTAAGGACAAACGATCGCAGCTACAAGGTCGATCAATTACGAGAGTTAGAATAACTATGCAGGTCGAATGCGGCCTGCATTTTTTTTGTAAAATAATACGCTACTTGTTGCAATGATGAACACAGCGTTCGCTTTCGCTTGCGGATAGATCGCTTGAACGCTGCCTTGAGTTTCATTTTAATTAACGGAAAACAATTCGGAATAGTCAGATTCCTTTTTTTATATTTGCTACCTCTTTAAAATTTCAATATGAATTATAACAGAATTAATAACGTCATCGGTTGGGCTATATGTCTAATCGCCTGCACAGTGTACATGATTACGAAGGAAGCCACAGTAAGCTTCTGGGATTGCGGTGAATTTATTTCAGGCGCTGCCAAATTAGAAGTGGTGCACTCACCGGGTGCTCCTTTGTTTTTGATGCTAGGTCGTGTGATGGTATCTATGTTTGGTATGCAAAACGCGGCATTGGCTATTAACAGTCTTTCGGCCATATCGAGTGGGTTCACCATCCTGTTTTTGTTTTGGACAATCACACACTTTGCGAAACGCATTCTTGTGAAGCAAGGCGAGGAATTGAATCAAAGCAATCTTATAAAAATTATGGGTGCTGGTATTGTAGGTGCTTTGGCGTATACATTTTCTGACACATTCTGGTTTTCTGCTGTGGAAGGTGAGGTGTATGCGATGTCATCCTTTTTGACAGCCTTGGTGTTTTGGGCCATTCTTAAATGGGAAGACCGCCTGACCAATGATAATGATACCCACGCCGATCGTTGGATTATTTTAATCGCCTATCTTATGGGATTATCAATTGGCGTCCATCTATTAAACTTGTTGACCATTCCTGCCATCGTGATGGTGTATTATTTCAAACGTTATCCTGTGACCAAATGGGGCACTGTTTGGGCATTCTTATTAGGCTGTGTGATTACAGGTGTGATTCAATTCGGTATCATTCAAGCCGTACCAATTTTTGCGTCTAAGATGGATATCTTGATGGTCAACGATTTTGGATTGCCTTTCAATAGCGGTGTATTCTTAGCCATCTTGTTAATTGCCGTGGGTTGCTTTTTTATGCTTCGTTGGGCTAAAAAAGCGGGCCATTATTTTGTCCATCTTGCGACCTTATGTTTTATTTTCATTCTAATCGGCTATTCATCTTTCTTCCAAATTATCATTCGTTCGAATGCTGATGTGCCGTTGGATATGACAAATCCTGATAACGCTATTTCATTGATTAAATACCTTCAACGTGAACAATATGGTTCTGTGCCATTAGTATCCGGACCCGATTACAACTCTAAGCCAACAGGTATGAAAGATGGTAAGATGCAATACTGGAAAGGCGATACGAAGTATGAAGAGCTTGGTGAAAAGAAAGACGCCTATACCTATAACTCAGAAGACACTCGCTTGTTTCCGCGTATTTGGGATGGCAACGATCAAAACCACGCGAAGTATTATCAAAATTATCTCGGACTAGCAGAAGACGAAAGACCAAGCAGTTTCGATAACTTGAAATTCTTTTATAACTATCAAGTCAAACAAATGTGGTGGCGCTATTTCTGTTGGAACTACATTGGTCGCGAAAATGATATTCAAAATATTCAAGGTGAGCCTGAAAATGGCAACTGGCTATCAGGTATCAAACCTATCGACAAGATATGGATGGGTGATGTCGATAAAATGCCGAAAGGTGTTCGAGATAGTCCGGCTCGTAACGAACTTTATTTTCTTCCGTTTTTACTTGGTCTGCTTGGGTTGATGTATCACTATCGTCACGATAAACGAAATATGACGATCGTAGGATTGTTGTTTTTCTTTACTGGTTTGGCCATCGTTCTCTATTTGAATAATACGCCTCTTCAACCTCGTGAGCGTGACTATGCGTATGCAGGTTCTACGTATGCGTTTGCTATATGGATAGGGTTGGGTGTGTTGATGGTCAGTGATTTATTAAAGCGACTTAAATTGGGCAACCTATCACCGCTTGCAGCCACAGGCCTTTGTCTTGTTGCTGTGCCGATGTTGATGGCAAGTAAAGAATGGGATGATCATGATCGCTCGAAGAAAACATTAGCCAAAGCTACTGCGATTAACTATCTTGAATCGTGCGAACCCAATTCAATTTTATTTACAGAAGGTGATAATGATACCTATCCATTGTGGTATGCACAAGAAGTTGAAGGTATTCGTACCGATGTGCGTATCGTCAATATTAGTCTATTAGGTATTGATTGGTATATCGACCAGCTGTCTAGAAAAATAAACAAGGCCGATGCTGTACCTATGATTTGGAAAGCAGAGCAATACCGTGGTCAAAAAAGAGACTATATCCAATACCTTGATAATAAGTCAATCGCTCAAGATAAATACGTGAACCTAACAGAAGTATTGAATTTTGTTAGCAGCGATGCTACAAGTTCTACCATGCCAACAATGGATGGTGGTGCGTCTAATTATTTCCCGGTGAAGAATTTCTTTATTCCGGTGAATAAAGATCTAGTGAAGAGAAATCACGTGTTGGCTAAAGGTGATACCTCTGTGATTGTTGATCAGGTGCAATTTAGTATGCCTAAGAATGTAGCCTATAAAAATGATTTAGCGATTCTGAACATACTTGCTGCAAATGCGTGGAAGCGTCCGATTTATTTTGCAAATTCAATTGACCCTGATCATTACGAAGGGTTGGAAGAATATTTGCAATTAGAAGGGTTTGCATTTAAATTAATACCTGTTCGAACGCCAGGTTCACGAACGGTGTCGCCAATTCGAGTAAACCAACGCAGATGTGTGGATTTGTATCTTAATAAATTTAGATATGGGAATTGTGAAAATGGTATTTATCTCGATCAAACAAACCGTCGTATGGCAAGCACAAACCGTCGTTTTGCTGCGATGACTGCGGATGCCTTATCAAGAGACAATAAGCAAAAAGACGCCTTGAAAATATTAGATAAAGTGTATACTAGTATCTCCGACAAGTCGCTTCCTTTCATCATTTCGCAGGATAATGAGAACATCGGAAATATTTATATGTGTATGTCCTACATCACCGCAGGCGATAAAGTAAAAAGTAAGATAATGCTTGATCGCTTTGTTAAACAAGCCGAAGATGATATCGCTTATATGAACAGTTTGCCAAATAAAATGGATGGTGCAAGCGCCGCTCAATTTGATTTATCGGTGATTAATAATATTGCTGGTTTGGCGCAACAAAACAATCGAAAGGATGTGTATGACAGACTTATGCCAATATTACAACGCTTGTCAATGCAAGTTCCACGTCAACAAGCACAACAATAAACGATATGTATAAAGCTTCCATTGGTTCACATGATGTGCAGGTTGTTACGGGCAAGGATGCGTCAGTAAATGGCGTGCCTGTTGATATTGAATTTGTGAAGTGTGCGACGAATAGTTTTAAGATGCGCATGAATGGCGTTGAAAAAGACGCTGACTTAGTGAAACTCGATAAGGAAAATAAGCTTGTTATTGTGCGTATTGAAGGCAAGAAGTTTGCCGTGCAGATTAAAGAGCCTGTTGATCTCATGTTAGATACACTTGGTATCAATAGCAAGAGCACTAAAAAAGTAAATAACCTGAAGGCGCCGATGCCAGGTCTTGTGATTAAGATACTTGCTGAACAAGGCAAGCACTATAAAGCGGGGGATGCGTTGATGATACTTGAGGCGATGAAAATGGAAAATGTGTTTAAGGCGGCGGCGGATGTCACCATCAAAGCCATCGAAATTACAGAACGACAAACAGTTGAAAAAGGACAGATACTAATGGTGTTTGAATAAATGTCAGCGAACGAACTTTAGAAGATGACCGGTGAATGCCGGTCATTTTTTTTGGTAACTTGTCGGGATATTGCTACGGAAATTGAAAGCGGTTGAATAGCGTGTGTTGTATACAATTCTTAGCAACATCAACGACTGTTACTATTCGATATGTTTGCCTTGGATGCATGTCGGAGGATAGATAAAATTGGTTCTCCGAACCAACAGACCAACCGCGTAGTTTTAATTCTTAGCAATATCAACGATTTACTTAAATTACCTAGCTGCTTTTATTTAATACAAGTTGAATGATGTACATTGGATGAATGAAATCTAGTCTAATTATTATTTATATCTTGTCAGTAGGATTTTTACATACAAATTCTACGATAGCACGGATTGCGATACCGCGGCATGCCTCAGTGAGCAAGCCATCAAATCAAGCACAGACGGAATGTTATCATCAACCACCACCTGTATTTCGAAGTGAATGTCCGGCGCAAGGAAATGCGAAGTCAACGAGAGTGCAACAACTGAATATTCTTAAAAATAGGACAAACGTGCCGCTTAGCAACGATTTTGATCATTCAATCACGATGTCAGCTTTATTGAAAAACGGTGATGATAGAAATCGATGGAGTGTGCAACGTGCTGCTAAAATTATTGCGTATGTAGCTGATGTAAAACCGGGTGGCATTGAGACGGCAAACTGCAAATCAAAAAATCAAGACGACAGAGATACGCATATCGAGTTAAGTTTACAACCAATGAGCTATGAAAAAAATCAACGAGTCATAGTTGAAATTACGCCACGCATGCGCAGGATAATGGCAGCCAAAGGCGTCAATTGGAGTACATCCTCTATTCGAAATAACTATGTAGGCAGGTGGGTTGAAGTACAAGGATGGATGCTATTCGATATCGAACATTTAAATATGGCCGAACATACAAATCCTGGTAATACTAAAAATTGGCGCGCCACCGCGTGGGAAATACATCCGGTGACAAGTATTACTATCGTCGCTACACATCCCCGCTAGTCTTAGTGCATTCTAAGTATGTTTGCTGGCGCGGGTTTGTAACCCGTGTCAATAATCTATTCCACACGCAGTTCGCCATGTTCGTTTGCGGCATGTCGAACGACAGATAAAATTGGTTCTCCGAACCAAGAGCGCGATGTAAAAATTTCTCGCGCTAGTGAAGGAATTTTCTATATTTTTCAATACCATTGTTCTTATCTTTGATTTGTGGCAAAACAAAAAAAATATTATTTTGAAATTGAAATTGACAAGCTAACCAATAGTATCGTTAATACCATTTCCCATGATAGTTTTTCGACTGATGTTCATCCCGTTACAAGAGCTGATTTAAAAAACGTTACTAAGGAGAAAGGATGGCTTTTTAATTGGGCAAGTGAATGTAAATTGTCTGACAGGCAAGTTTTTAAACTTGCCATTCGCAATAACCCGGAAATTATTCAAGGGCTTTTAAGTATTAGTAATTATAGTGATCATTACTAGATGCATCTTATTGAAAGTGCTCCTTTTAATTTAGGTAAGAATAAACTTTATGAAGGTGTACCAGGAAATTTGTTTGCCTTCACATGTAAAATTTCTTGGGATAATGGTTACCAAGGTTTTATTTCGTTTACATCTAAGACAAAGTTGATTGACCATTATGAAAAAACTTTAGGCGCAACGCATATTGGCGGTCATAGAATGGTAATCTACCCTCATGAAGCGCTCAAGCTAATTAGAAAATATTTTCCGTCGTAATAAAAAAGTAAATATGGGATACATCAAAGAACCTGCAGGCATTGTTTTCGTAGTGGACTCTACACCTCTGACAAATGAAGACAGAAAAAAAATTAGTGAGGTTATTGCTTACTATAAATC
>CAIRSV010000264.1 GCA_903881265.1 uncultured Bacteroidota bacterium | reverse complement strand
TGATATGACAAGTTACCTGCAGGAAGGTGATAGCGCAGATAAATACAAGGCAGGTATTCCGCTTCAGCGTTTTGCTTCGGCAGATGATATTGCCAATGCCTGTTTGTTTTTAGCGAGCGATATGGGGAATTATATTACAGGGCAGGTATTGAGCGTATGCGGCGGTTTATGTATCTAATAATCGGATAATGGACCTTCCAATTAGTATGACTTAATCTCTCACCTCAAACCAAATTTCTTTTTCATTATTCCAATCGCCGTTGTAGTTGATGGTAAGCTCTTCGTTTGCTTCAATAGGACGGACTGTTTTAATGAAAATGGTGCAGTCCTCATAATCCTGAAAATATTCGCAATTAGATTGGTATGCATGATTATACACGGGTATTAATCCCATAGCCATACAACATTGACCTTCCTCCCAATCAAAAATATAATTATACAAGGTTGTTTGATCAAGTTGCTCTTTCTCTACCTTGGTCATCACGATGACCGGCGATATTTCAATCAATGTATCCACTGGGATTGATTCGGTAGTAAACACGCCCCAACCTTTATGCTCGGTTTTCTTAGTGTATAAACAAGGGTTAATCATCCTCTGCGCGTATCACGTTGAGCAAATAATAATTGACTGAGCAGAATCAGGATGACCGACAAAACCGATGAAAGCAATGTTTTGAAAAGTATAAAGGGGATGTTCTTCAGGCTCCATATTTGAAGGATATAAAAAAATAAATGGTGCGCTAAAATGGAAGCAGAGATATAAATTAAAAAGGACGTGATGCCCATTTTGAATAATGACGGAACAACACTTTTTAATTCTTTGGTGGTTTGCTGAAAAAACAAACTAAGCAGCGAAGGGCGAATAAAACCAAGTAATACCGAGGCCGCAGCGTGCATGCCTGGTGTATTACAATAAAAATCCATGACGAGGCCGGTAAAAAATCCGATTGCCATAGTGGCCCACGAGGGCGTATTGACAGGCATTAATAGTAGAATCAGTGGGTAGATTAACGGTATGAAAGCTGGAATTCCCAATAACGAAACAGACGATTTGATTACAATATCATTCAACAGGAATAATTGAATCAGCATGATGACGACGAAGTTGACGACGAATTTTACAGGTGCGCTCATGATTAGTTAACTTGTGTTGAATCCTCTATTTTTTTTCGTTCAAGATCAATTTCTTCTGCAATGACATAGACAAAATGAAGCTTTCTAAAATTGGTACTCAAGTATATTTTATAGCTTGTTCCATTCAGTACTTGGGCCGCTTTGCCGACTAATATCTTCTCTGGAAAATTTCCAAATCCACTGGTAAAGACCGAGTCCCTAGGTTTTAATTTTACTGATTGTGGAATGCCACTTAAAATGCCATAATCAGGATCTTTCCCATCCCAGGATAATTTGCCTACGGTGCCGTCACTAACCATTGAACTTACATTGAAACGGTCAGAAAGAAATGAAAGTGCTACACTGTAATTCTCCGATACATGCGAAATACGACCTACGATACCATTGGCACTGATAACCGCCATATTCTTTTTGATGCCTTGTTTGCTTCCGACATTAAGTGTAATATAATTAATGGTTTGATCGATAGTATTGTTCAGTACTTTGGCAGGGATATAGGTGTAATGCGCAGTTTGCAGGGAAGAATCGACATGAATTTCCTTGCTGAAAGTTGAATCCTTGAGCGGATTGACATCCATTGTGATACCCAATTCTTTGCGTAGCGCTGCATTTTCCTTCATCAGACTATCATTCACTTCTGTGAGATTGATAAAGCCAGTTAGTTTAGATTTTTGTGAATAGAATGTACCCGACACATTTCTCGATGAATTGATATACGAGCTTTGCTGATAATTGTTATTCTTGAATACAATAATCAAACACACCAATTCAAGAAGTAGAAAGATGAAAAAGGAATGAAATTGCTTTATGAGTAATATCAGATTTCGCACAGCGAGTGATTGGGTTTATCTCCGGGGTGAAAAATCAACTTATTGCATTAGGAAAGGGTACTTGTGTACATGCTTTAATGCCATGCCAGTTCCTCTCACAACACTACGAAGTGGATCGTCGGCAATATGAACGGGTAATTTTATCTTGCTTGAAATTCGAATATCTAATCCTCTTAACAAGGCACCACCACCAGTTAGGTAAAGGCCTCGTCTAAATATATCGGCGGCAAGCTCAGGCGGTGTTTTCTCAAGCGCCTTCAAGATCGCTTCCTCAATTTTAAATACTGATTTGTCTAATGCATCCGCGACTTCCTGATACGAAACCATGATTTGCTTAGGTATACCTGTTACTAGATCACGTCCATTCACGGCTACATCATCAGGAGGGTGGTCAAGTTCTTTTAACGCACTACCGACTTGTATTTTGATTTGTTCTGCAGTTCGTTCACCAATCAATAAACTATGATAACGACGCATAGCTTCAATGATATCAGCCGTGAATTCATCGCCAGCAATACGAATACTTTCATCACAAACAATACCTGAAAGCGATATGATAGAAATACCAGTAGTACCGCCACCAATGTCAATGACCATATTTCCGCAAGGCTCTTCTACATCAATACCAATACCCAAAGCGGCAGCCATCGGTTCGTGTATCATATAAACTTCCTTAGCGCCTGCTTGTTCAGCACTATCACGTACAGCACGTTTCTCTACTTCGGTAATCGAAGAAGGGATGCAGATGACCATGCGCCAACTTGGCGCAAATAAAGGTTTCTTAGGATAAATTAATTTGATCATTTCTCGAATCATTCCTTCGGCCGCATTAAAATCGGCGATAACGCCATCTTTCAAAGGGCGTATCGTTTTGATATTTTCATGCACCTTGCCATCCATCATCATGGCCCGTTTACCAACAGCAATAATTTTGTTGGTGGTCCGATCGACAGCCACAATAGAAGGTTCATCTACGACGACTTGGTCATTGTGGATGATGAGCGTGTTAGCTGTGCCAAGGTCAATGGCAATATCTTGCGTGAAAAAGTTGAATAATCCCATGAGTGAATGATACTATTTCCAAAAAAGAAACGTTGGCGAAGTTAGAAGATATTATTTACAAATTGAAAATAATGTGTTGGTTTTACAGATAAATTGTGAGACGGTTGCCAATAGCTTCGTTTTTCTGCTTTTTGTTACGTAGGGTTTTTATACTTGATGCATCCAGTAACTCGAATGAAACGCATTGTTATTCATTTCTGTTGGGTCATTCGCCAAGCAGTTTTGATGCGATAACATGCAAAACGCAAATTAAAAATTGCTAGGGGGTATCAAAAAAAAGAAAGTTTAAAGATTGAATAGTATTTTAGCCGCCCAACTCTAGTCAAATGTCTACAATACAAGAAATTCAACAGTTCACAACCGCGGTTCATTTTCAGGAATTAAATACGGAAGAATATGCGCCCTCTCAGCTAGGTAGCCACATTCAGCAAATTTCGGCTAGTACCGATATGGATACACTTGATGTAATTATCATCGGCTGCGGCGAATTCAGAGGACAAAAGCGAAGTGCGACGATTAGCAATGGGCCAGATAAGATTCGTGAAGAATTTTACAAACTTCATTATTGGCATGCAGATGTGAAGATTGGAGACCTTGGTAATATTATGGAAGGAAAGACCCTTGCCGATACGCGCGCTGCCCTTAAAACAGTATTAGGCGAACTTCATGCCATGGGTAAAAAAATACTTGTTCTCGGTGGGTCACATGATCTGACATTGCAGCAATATGAGGTATATAAAGACGTTGAAGAAATTATAGACTTTACCGTTATCGATATGTTGGCTGATATGGCCGAAGGCAATGGGGCTAATTATGACGATTATTTAATGACCGCATTAACATCAACACCAAATTTCGTGCGACATTTTAACCTGATAGGATTTCAAAGCTACTTTGTGAATCCTCAATTAATTGAGACGCTAGATAAACTCCGATTTGATTGCCTGAGAGTAGGAAAGGCCAGAGAAGATATTGATCAAATTGAACCGATTCTGCGAGGCACTCATTTGCTGAGTATGGATATCAATGCCATCAGATACAGTGATGCGCCTGTTAATAAAATGGCCTCTCCAAATGGTTTTTTTGGCGATGAAATGTGCAAGATTACCCGATTTGCAGGTATGAGTCCGGTCTTACAATCGTTTGGCTTATATGGTTATATTCCTGAACATGATCATGAATCAATTACGGCTAAACTCATTGCGCAGATGCTATGGTATTACATTGACGGGGTAAATGTTGGTAAAACAGAGGCCTCTCTTGATGACAGGGACGAATTTTTTGAATACCAAATGACCTTCACTGATTATAATTCACTTTTTCTGAAAAGCAAACGCACGAATCGATGGTGGATGCAATTGCCTGAAGGCCGCTTCATACCTTGTTCGCATAAAGATTATATTGTGGCCTGTCATAATGAAATGCCGGAAATTTGGCTTAGAGAAATGGAACGAATAGTCGGTTAATCGGTCGCGTAGAAAAGAAACACAAAGGCTACCTTGTCATAAAGGCAATCGATGGATTAAGCCTTTTGTTCGAAACCCATAATTTTCAAATAGCTGAAGTGCGATATCAACGCACGCCAAAACGTCGGAAAGGCATTGTATTCGATATTCATGTCCTCGCAGGTCTTCTTGACAATCTTGCTGATTTGCGGGTAATGGATATGTGAAATCTTTGGGTACAGATGATGTTCTACTTGAAAATTCAATCCGCCTACTAACCACGAAATTACTTTATTGCGCATCGCGAAGTTGACAGTTGTTTTTACCTGATGAATAGCCCATTCATTCTCAATTTTATTCGCATCACTTGGAATAGGAAATTCAGCTTCTTCCACAGCATGGGCCATTTGAAAGACAAG
>CAIRSV010000263.1 GCA_903881265.1 uncultured Bacteroidota bacterium | reverse complement strand
TGTTTCACTATAAAGAAACTTTATTATCTTTGCAAAGTGGGCGATAATCAAAAACATAGAAAAATTACTTTTTACAGGAACTACTTCCAAGACTTCTTTGACAAACAATCTAAAAAAGTGAAAGCAAAAATTGTTTGGACCTTTGACTTAGTTGAAGAGTTGAAACGAGTTCCAGAAACTTATCTCAAACATATTGAGAACACTGACGGACTTTATGAAATTCGTGTTCAGCAAGGCAGTGACATTTTTCGCATTTTTTGCTTTTTTGACCATGGGCAATTAGTTGTTTTAGCAAATGGCTTCCAGAAGAAAACTCAAAAGACACCGAAAAAAGAAATTGATGTAGCACTTACTATAAAAGAAGAATATGAAAACGAAAAATAAGAACTTGACAACTCTAGAAGAGTTTAAAGAAAAAAATTACGGAAAACTCGGGACAAAAAAACGTGACGAACTTGAATCGGGTTATGAAAGTTTTAAAATGGGAGCTTTAATCCACGACACACGTTTAGAAATGGGAATGACTCAAGAGCAGCTTGCAGAAAAAGTTGGAACAACGAAATCGTACATTTCTAAAATTGAAAATAACATTAAAGAAGCTCGTATTTCGACACTCCAAAAAATTGTGGAACTAGGTTTTGGCGGGCACTTAGAGTTCTCAATAAAAATTTAACTCCCCGGCTGGCGCAGCTTTGTAAGCTGTGCCACGGAATGTATAGTAGCTTCTCGCTGTTCGGGATGTTACGCTTTGCGCGTCCCGAACCATTATCGAAGGATTTGAAATCCTTGTAACAACTGGTTTAACATAATTCCCCCGCTGGCGCAGGTTTGTAACCTGTGCCACGGAATGTATAGTAGCCTCAACCTGTTCGCCTTCTTCGCTTAGCAGCATCCTAGTGCGCAGGTGAAACTGAATTTTCCAACCTCCAGCAACGCACATAGGAGAAGGAATTCGATGTCCGCTCAGCATCTCAAAATACCGTATTAACCGATAAATAATTGGTATATTATGATTTTTGGCTAAGTTTGTGCGAATTAAACACACAGGTTATGAGTTTACTGAACAGTCTTTTATTGAGTATGCCGGGTGGCAGTGAGTGGATCATTATCGTTTTAGCGGTATTGGTGCTTTTCGGTGGTAGAAAGATTCCTGAATTTATGCGTGGATTAGGTAAAGGCATGCGCGAATTTAAAGACGCAAAAGATAATATCAAAAGTGAAATCGAAGCCGGTATGCACGATACGGCCGACAAGAAGAAAGACTAGACGTGGTGTTGTAGTGTGTACGTTTATATGATGAGTATGATGATGAAATTTCGAAACTTTTTCCTTGTAATTATATTGACTCTCTTGGTTAGCAGCACAAGCTTCATTGCGATGGCTGAACGAAGAGACAGTGTCACTATTATTACCATCACTGATCTTAATCAAATCCCCAAGAATGCGGTTATACAGCGCTTGCCGCCCAAACCTAAGGTCGACAGTAGCCGTTTCGTGCAACGACTCCTAGTCGACAACTCCGAAAAACCAGCTAACTACGCAAGTTTCAACGTGAATAAGTCTATTTACGGTTCCTATACCGATTATATCCTCGAATACGTGAAGAGCTATCACGAAAATCATGGTGAGCATATCGCTAAAATCAAAGCCCGTAACAAAGGCTATTTTTCCCTCATTGATAATGTAATGAAGCGTTACGGTCTGCCAAAAGAATTGAAGTCGTTGGCTATCATCGAATCGGCTATGAACTGCAATGCCATTTCACCAGTAGGTGCTGTAGGCCCATGGCAATTTATGCCAGGCACGGCAAAAGACTTAGGTCTGCGTGTCGATAATCGCGTGGACGAACGACGTGATTTTTATAAGAGTACAAATGCGGCAGCGCGTTATCTCAAATACTTACACAATATTTTTCACGATTGGTTTCTAGTCATTGCGTCGTACAATTGCGGTCCGGCGCCTGTCTTGCGCGCTATTAATAGTGGCAATGGGCATAGCTTTTGGGATATCAAACCTAGATTGCCTAAAGAAACTCAAAACCATGTGATGGCTTTCATCGCGACAAGCTCATTTCTCGATAAGGTGTTTAATGTATTGGGCTTGGGTGACATTCCAAAAGGAGCGAAAGTACCGAAGACCGAATTTACTCCTCTGCGCAGTGTCAATGTCGGAAAGACCGAAAACGACTTAGCTGTCAGCGACAATAACGAAAAAGATAAACAAGTTTTCTCAGCAGAAGAATTAGATAAGATGGCCATCTTGAAAGTAAAAGGAAGTTATACGATCAACGCCATTGCTCGCATCTTAGATGAGGATCCGGTGCGATTAAAACGTTGGAACCCAGGCTTTGATGCGGAGGTTGCTTCAGCCCTTACACCGATACACCTTAGAATTCCTATCACTAAGTTGGAGCAGTTTATCATCTTGAAAGATAAGATTATGAACGAGTCTAAAAAGGTCTATTAAATCTTATGCCACGTTACTTTATTGAAGTAGGGTATAAAGGAACTTCCTTCAGAGGTTTTCAGATACAAGACAATGCGGCCACTATACAAGGGCAGATTAATCAGGCTCTTCAAACAATATTAAAAACAGCCATCGAAACAACGACAAGCAGTCGAACAGATGCTGGTGTGCACGCTCATCAGAATTTTCTTCATTTCGATACCGAATGCATGTTAACTGCCAATATGCTGTACAATCTGAATGCGGTTATAGCACAAGATATCGTGGTGCGTTCGTTGTATCAGGTAGCCGATGAAGCACACGCGCGGTTTGATGCCTTGTCAAGAGAATATGATTATTATATCATTCAACAAAAGAACCCATTTCTTAGAGAGACTTCTCATTTCTATCCCTTACCGGTCGATATTAATCTCATGAACAAGGCAGCTGATGTATTGCTTCAGACAACCGACTTTTCCTCCTTTGCAAAGCGACACAGTGATGTAAATAATTTTAATTGCTCATTAAAGGCTGCTCGATGGACATTGAATGATCAGCATCAATTGGTCTTTCACGTGGAGTCAAATCGCTTCCTGCGCGGTATGGTAAGGGC
>CAIRSV010000262.1 GCA_903881265.1 uncultured Bacteroidota bacterium | reverse complement strand
TATTGATATCACTCCAATCAACACTATGCTCAGTAAGAGCGTCTTTCACGGTCAATTTGTCTTTCGGGGAACGTCCGGTAAATTTACCGGTATGTACGGCCAATGCACCCATGTCTGTCAATGTACCCTGTCCGAGAGATACGGTTTGCGCGGTTAACTCTTCCGAGGACAGATTCCAATTCACTTTAGATGGAATAATTCCTAATTCTGCTAAATTGATGGAGGGGTTTTTGATTCCAGTTTCTTGCATAAAATTAAATAATTAGGGCGCAAAGATACTTGGCTCAAAAATAAATCAGTGATTATTGCATCATAATTTGTTAACAAGTAAAAAAAAATGAATGTTATAACATCTAATTGAAATTTTACCCATAGGTTTGCGAAAAAAAATAATATGAAAACACTAATTTATTCCCTTGCCTTCATGTCAATGTTGGCCTCATGTCAAAATGCGCCTGAAGGAGAAACTGCCAAAACAGGTGACAAACAAGAAGCTTCTGCAACAGCAACAGGTACAACGTATACGGTTGACAACGCCACAAGTACCATCAATTTCCTTGGCACAAAACCAGTTGGTACACACAACGGTCAGATGCATATGAAAGACGGTAGTTTTATTGTTGACAATGGCAACATCACTGGCGGTAGCTTCACAGTTGATATGAGCAAAATGGAAATTCAAGATAAGGATACGGCTTATTCATACAAATTAGTAGGTCATTTATTGTCAGCCGACTTTTTTGACGCAGCTAAATACCCAACATCGAAATTTGAAATCACGAAATGTGAAGTTCTTACCAACGATAGCACTGGTACGCATAGAATCAGTGGTAATTTAACAATGAAAGACAGTACGAAAAATGTGACCTTCCCTGCAAAAATTTCAATCACGGATGCGGGTGTAACTGCGACTGCTGATTTTAATATTGACAGAACATTATGGGGTTTATACTACGGAAATGATAAATCATTGAAGGACAAATTCATCTATCCTGAAGTGAATATCAAATTAAATATCCAAGCAACGAAATAATACGTTTTATTGATTGTTTTAGAATACAGAGAACCGCGGGCTTAGGTCCGCGGTTTTTATATTAGTAGTCGGATGCACTGAAATTCAACTTACACCTCCTGCTTGCCGGATAATAAATACAAAACAGCCATTCGTATGGCCACACCATTTTCAACCTGTTGTAAAATAAGGGAATGATGACTGTCTGCTGCATCCGAACTTAATTCAACGCCTCGGTTAATAGGCCCTGGATGCATGATGGTGATTTCTTTTTTCAATGAATCAAGTAAGGACTTATTCACACCATAGAACAATGCATATTCTCGGAGGGACGAAAACAGTGGCATATTTTGTCGTTCTAGTTGAATGCGCAAGATGTTAGCCACATCACACCAATCCAAGGCTTCTTTGAGATTATACGTGACTTGCACACCTAATGATTCGATATGTTTGGGTATCAAGGTTGGCGGACCAACGACGGTCACTTCGGCCCCCATTTTTTTCAAACAATAAATATTTGATAAGGCCACTCGCGAATGCATGATATCGCCGATAATAGCCACTTTTTTACCTTTGAGGCTTTTGTGTTTTTCTCGAATCGAATACGCATCTAACAACGCCTGCGTAGGATGTTCATTGGTGCCATCACCGGCATTAATGATGGCTGCGTTGATATGATTCGATAAAAAATGAGGAGCGCCACTGGCACTATGACGCAATACCACCATATCCACTTTCATCGCCAAGATATTTTGGGCTGTATCAATGAGGGTTTCGCCTTTGGAAACACTCGAGCTGCTTGTCGCAAAATTGATCGTATCGGCGCCTAATCTTTTTTCAGCCAGTTCAAACGAAATACGGGTTCGTGTCGAGTTTTCATAAAAGAGATTCACAATCGTGGTATCTCGGAGCGTGGGTACTTTTTTGATGGGGCGCTTTAATACTTCCTTGAAATTATCAGCAGTCTGAAAAATCAATTCGATATCATTCGGAGTCAGATTCTTTATTCCCAATAAGTGTTTTGTGCTAAGAGCCATTATTCGTTATGAGTTGTAAGTTGAGAGTTGTAAGTTGATAGGGTGCTATTTTAATATGGTAGAGTCTTGAAAGTATTTGATAAATCCTTTTAATAATTTTCTCACTTCTTCTGTCCTTTGTACTAATTCATCAGTTTGTTTTTCATTGATAAAACTCAATTCATTGGCAATTTGCAGCATGCTTTCAACTTCATTGAGTGATCCATTTGAAACAAACAAAAATTGAATGGTATCCTTTTTATATTGCCTTCCTGTTCCTTCCGAAATATTGTTAGAAATCGAAACAACAGCCCTCCTGAGTTGGTTTGTAATCCCAAACATTTCTTCTTTGGGAAAATTACCGGTTATTTTATAAATTTCAATTGCCAGCTCCTTCGCCTTTTTCCAAACAATCAAGTCTTTGTATGATTTTATATCCATTTTATTTTACTCATTCTATTATCCGCTCTCAACTTACAACGCACAACGTACAACTTAAATTAATCCCCGTTAATCATCACCACTTCATCTTTACCATCTTTTTCCTTCCAATAGACCTTTACTTTTTGCGTATTGATGGAATCGATCACCAATCCCACATAGTCAGGTTGTATAGGAAGTTGTCGGCTGAACCGTCGATCGATCAAGGTCAGTAGTTCTACCTTTTGCGGTCGTCCGAAATCTAGCAAGGCATCAAGCGCACTCCGAATCGTTCGGCCCGTAAACAGCACATCATCAATCAAGACCACTTTCTTATCTTCTATAGAAAAATTAATCTCAGTCTGATTCGGCATATGAATAGCACCTCCTGTATTGAAATCATCCCGATAAAAGGTGATATCGAGTTTGCCGTATTGGAGTTTTGTCTTCACAAGCGTTCGCAAATACGCCACGACCCTGTCTGATAAATGAATGCCTCTAGGTTGTATGCCAATGAGGACTGTATTGGAAAAATCGCCGTGATTTTCGATTAATTGATGCGAGAGACGTTCTATGACAACGTTAAACTTATGCGGGTCAAGAATGGTTTTCAATCGATGTGTATTTGGGCAAAGATAAAAAAGAAAGTGACAAATTTCCGAACACCGCCTTAATTAAAACCTTCAACCAGCAGATTGCGGATAAAGAAGCTGCCTTGAGCTTGCTCTGTATTGCGAAAGAACACTTGCATGCTGTCATATTGGTCAGGTTTGATATGGGCATCAATATAAATCCGCTGTGTAGGATTTTTGTAAAAAAGACGGTCAAGCAGAATCGTGTTTTCTTTGATGCAACGTTCTCCGTTGAAAAAGCGCATACCGAATTGTGTCATACGCAATATATCCCAATTGAGTCGCACACATTGGATATCAGCGGATGCCCTTATCCAGTTTAATTTTTGCTTGTTAGGTAGGATGGTATAGCTGACAAACGCACTGCTATCGCTTTTCAAAAGAAGGTGACTGCTGTCATTATCGATGATTGCATTTGCTTGGTTCTGATTGAAATTAATGGTGAATAAGGTATCAAGATCTTGCTTCGTACCCGTGAAATCATCTGATACATCCAATAATTTCCTGTCCTGCTCATTGATATGCCATCGACCAACAATTTTTGTGTAGTATGCTTTGCTCATATCTGCGGCATACACAATGCCCCCTTTATGCACGCCGTGTGTCCACCAGATATTCAGGTATAAAAATAAAAATACAAGCGGGTAGAAGAGTAGCATTGCAATCCGTCGTGTATTGACCGATTCGATCAACGCTGCCAACGGAAACATCAACACCGGATAACCTTGTATCATAGCCCTGCCTCCGTACCAGTATATATCCCAAGCCGTTACGATCCAGAGATACCCAATGGAGAACAAGGCTAGCGTCCAAAAAAGTTCTTTCTTTTTCATCAGATACAAAAAACCTATGTATGGTAATAGCATTAAGGGGCAATAGATCAACCAACCGCAACGATAACTGAAGATATAATTAATCACGTGCGGGTGCAACCAGGTGAAATGCTGATCGCCGTAACTATAGACCAACCAATGTCCGGTGGCATATTTCCAATACAATAATTGAATACTTCCGACTAGGAACATGACGGAAAAGGTCAGTAGATATTTTGTAAAATGATTTCTGAAAAATAGCAGTCGTTCCTTAATGGCTTTCACTTTGATAAAATTCAATCCCCATAGCATCGGAATCAACACCGCTAATATTTCCGTCGGTCGACTCAGCGCCATGATGCCCAGTATGAATCCGATGATGGCTGAACGCTTCAGACTGGGGTTCTTGTAAAAGTGATAGGACTGATAAAGTAAGAGGCAATACCAGGTAAACAACCAACTATGCGTCATGCCCACATCGATGCTTGCATAGTTTAGGTAGTTGGTGCCCATCACCAGTAAGAATAAGACCCAGGCAACAGTGCTGTCTTTAAAATATTCCAGTAATAATTTTCGTAAATACCACAATCCCAGCAAACACATCAACAAAGCGCCAAGTTGTATTGCCAATTGATACGGCAAAGAGAATCCATCGTTCAAATAACCCAATGGCTTGGCTACGAGATGTGCCATTAAAAAAAACGGCAAATACTGCACGGCCATGCCGCATGAATATTTCAATACCTTAGTGCCGTCAGGCAAAAAAGTGATTTGTTGATTGTCGGGCGAACAACCATAGGTATTTCGTATACTGTCAGAGAAATTCAATCCCTTCAGATCCTTATAGATAAATGCCGCCGGCAGATACCAATAATAACCACTTACATCCCAGCTGATGGTGGCTTCAGTGCCAGCTTGTTTGTATTTGGGATAGTAGGTAAGACTGAATACAATGAGTCCGCAAGCCAGTAAAAAATATGTGAGTAGTGATTTCAAATGAGATAGATTGGCAAGTGGATCACATAAAGTTTGTCGATTCCTTTTTGAGCTTTTTTTAATTACGTTTAAATAATCATCAGAAACAATAGTAGCATTATTTTGCGGAATAATCAAGCCTTAAACTCTTTATCTAACAGTGTTGTTAATTGGCAAAGAGCCTTATCTGTTTACTGATAAATGAAAACAAGCAATACGATGATTAAATTAAATTCAACGACCACGTAGCGTTAATCTAGCATGTACGCATTGACATAACGCTTGTTATTCATAGTGTCAAAAACATCAACACCAGCCGGTCTGGTCATCATACGTTCAAACCTATGTCCTTTCCCCGGTTTTAATTTAAAAATAAAGCGGTGACTCGTATCCTTCACTTCAAACGGGATACTCAACCTGAGATAACCATGTTGATAATCTTCGGCATGTGCCAGCCAAAACCACTTGTCTTCAATGGGATTTCCTTTGGCATCTGTTACCAGCATTTCAACCCATGGACTGCCATCGGTAGCCGCGTCCAGTTTGTTCCATATCGAAAATTCCATCAATTGATTGATACCGGCTCCGGGAAAACTTCCTTTAAAAATCACCTTATCGTTTTTTGGATCTGTGAAGACTCCGGAAGTGGCTGAGGTATTATATTGTTCAATCAATAAGCCTGTCTTCCTTAATTGATTTTTAGTCTCCTCCTGTTGTTGCATCAATACATCAAAATTCCGTCGCAATGAATCACGATATGCATAGAGATAGGTCGACGGATTGAAATTGTAATAGACAAAACGTTCATCCTCGCCGATTCTTGATGCATGTTCGATCAGGAAACTTTCTGATTTCTGCAGATGATAATCCTTTTGATACATCAACAGAATATGCTTGTCCTTCGGAATGATATTCAGCAGTTCTTTTACAATCAGTTTGTTGCTCAGCAGTTGTGCCGATAAGACCACTTGTGATGTGGAAATTCGCGACAGCTTGGCATTCATCCAGGGGATGCCTGTTCTGAGCGATACATCAGCCATTCGTTTTACTAGATCACCGGGATCTAGGTCGCGTCCGAATTTTGAATTCCATGCATTACAAAGTGGTATGCCAAAGATGGCCTGATAATGCGTCGAGTCGATCTGCAAGGTGTTGAGAAAATTCTGTTTCTCGTTGTTTTTTACGAAAGGATTCACAGGGTAATTCCGCCCTTCGAGATACCTGAAATTAAATGTATGCAGACTGTAAATATCCAAGGTATACAAGACTGAGATGGCAAGCAACATGACGTAAGCCAGTACTTTTTTTCTCTGATGAAGCCATCTGTAAAGCAGGTTGATGGCATACGCCATATAGATACTGAACGCATAAAAAAAGATCCATGAGAATCGTCCGGGTGCACGAAATTGTTTGAGAAAAGGGATGGTGTCCAACAACGATTCCATTCCCCAGCGAAACGGATACGCCATGGCATAAAACAAAATCGGTAGTGATGCCAGCAAAAGCACATTCACTTGTTGATTACGAAACGGGAAAAGCAATCGGCTGAATTTTTTCTTCCATACGAAAGTCAGCAAGCGCCAGGTACTGTATGCCAGTATGAAAAAACCGATGATACCCACATAGGCTTCGCCTTCGCTGTTGACAGTGATAATGGGTGTGAGTCGGTTGATGAAATCGTGCACTATGCCTGAAGTAGGTAAGAAGATACTTTCAAACTGCGAATAGAAAACTAAAAAGCCCCAAGGCAAGGCTTCACGATCCATGACAAAATCAAGTCCGTGTATGATACCGAACAAGACAGCAAACGACAAGAGCGACGCTAGTAAGGGCAGGTATTTTCTCAGTCCTTTTTGTTTCCATTGTGTCAGCAACCATAGCGTTCCGAACGCGAATACCTGCAGACAACCGGCCAGTGACATATGTCCGTTATTGAGGCCGAAAAAAATCAGCAGCAACGCGATGCCTGTAAAATAGAGGAATGCATGGCTTCGGGAGTCTGTCAATTTAAACAGCATATATATCAAGGCCGGGAAATAAAAAACATAACCTAATCCATAATGGCCGGCTGTGATACGCACCAGTTGCGGTGAGAGGAAACAGATGAAGATGGCAATCAAGATACTAATGAATGAATGCAAACCCAGATACTTGAATATCTTATACAGGAACAGGCTGCAAAAAGGGATGCTAATCAATAGGATGCTGTTGAATATCCCTATGCTATAGGGTTCGATATTGAACCAATGATGATTGATATAATTCATCAGCGTCGACAAGGCTGCCTGCGCATCGGTCATGAAAATCAATTCGTAAAAAGGATAGTTCTGGTTACTCAGCAAGGTGCCGCTTCCGTATTTCACATGCCAGGCATAATTGAAATAGATTTGAGTGCCATCCGGGTTGAGCATAAAACAATAGTCATTGGGATGAAAGACGATTTTTCCAAACAGCATATACTCGATTACAACGGTTAGTAGTAATAGAGCGGCAATAGAAATAGTGGTCTCGTACTTTGAAAATTTCAACATGAAAGCGGGCGGATGGATTCGGGCAAAAGTAGACAAACTCATGTAATAAACGAACACGGTGGAGTTGATCTCAGAAGGAACAGAGTTTAGTGAAAAGTGAACCAATGTAATTTTGGACTCGGTTTAAATGAATCACGTGTAATTTAAAATTAAATTCCCAATACGGGAACCGTAGCATATCTTTGTCGAAAGATCAGATTGTGCGCGTGATAGCAAAAAAAATATTGCGAGATTTTTGGGAAGTTCATGAAGATGCTGAGGAGCAATTGCTTTCTTGGTATCAAGAGGCGAGTAAAGCAATTTGGAGGAATCCAAATGAGTTAAAAAAGCACTATCCGAGTGCGAGTATTTTAATTGATAATAGAGTCGTATTTAATATTAAAGGGAACCATTATCGTTTGGTTGCAAAGATAAATTATCATTATCAAATGATTTGGATTCGATTCGTTGGATCTCACGCAGAATATGATAAAATTGACGCAAATAAAATATAAAAACAATGGAAATAAAACCAATAAAATCAGAGAAGGATTATACTAAGGCTCTCAAGCGACTTGAAGTTATATTTGATTCAGAACCTGGCTCTGTCAATGGTGACGAACTTGAGGTGTTAGGAATATTAATTGAGCAATACGAAAATGAACATTTTCCAATTGGACTTCCTGATCCAATTGAAGCAATAAAGTTTAGAATGGAACAAATGGGTTATAGTCAAAGTGATTTGGCAAATATTGTTGGTTTAAAAAGCCGTGCGAGTGAAATCTTAAATAAGAAACGAAAACTTACTCTTGAAATGATTCGTCAATTGCATGACATATTAAAGATCCCAACTGATGTTTTAATACAATCATATTAGGCACTAACGCGGTCAACAAGCAATCGAAAATGAGGCTATTTAGGGCTTGCTGATTAACGCTAACATTCAATCCCATTGCATAGTATCATTGGATACATTTAATTTCTAGTGCAAGGTATTCTTCGAATTCATGATGCAGGCCCTACATTTATTATAGCGTTTTTAAGCTAGCCAATGACAAGCTATCTACTTCGCCATCTGCAAATCGCAGTATAACAATACAGCTTCTTTTTGATGGCTTGTATATAACTTGTTCTTGACTTAATCAGCAGGCTCTATTTAACTTTTCTTTTAATATCTGAGATTCTTAATCTCAATATTCTCCTTTTACTTTTTTGCCTGCGGTTGCATGCAAATTAGTAACAGCAGTTAGGAAAAAGTTTATTCTTATTAGCTTACAAATGGACAGCGGTTAGTAAAAAAGTGACCAATGTTAGTTTGGAAGGAAGATCTTCTGCCCTACGCAGCAAAATGGATTTACACATGAGCCTAATTCAGTAAAAAACAAACCCGGTTTACAAACTGAACGCCCCTTCCACCAATGCCTTCTGCTCTTCGGCGTGTTTCTTAGCATAACCGGTAGCGGTTGAGGCACTTGCCATCCGTGTGAGATACCCTAGTTTCATTGTTTGTTCATCGATGTTCATTTTAAGGAAACTGGCAGCACCCATATTACGTGGTTCTTCTTGCACCCATATCCATTGAGCGCTCTTATACTTGCTTTGGTAGAGGTCCATCAACTGATTCATCGGCAGTGGATGAATTTGTTCAAGTCGCACGATGGCGATATCACTTCGGTTATTCGCCTCTTTATATTCAAGTAAATCGTAGTAGATTTTTCCAGTACAAAGCAAGACACGTTTGACTGCTTTAGCGTCTGTTACCAAACTATCATCGATGACTTCCTTGAATCCTCCGTTTGTGAATTCATCAACCTTGCTGAAAGCTTTAGCCAAGCGAAGGTTTGCTTTAGGCGAAAAGTTGATCATTGGTTTTCTGAAATCAAAGGTCAATTGACGGCGCAAGGCATGAAAGAAATTGGCAGCCGTTGTGCAATTGGTGATGATCATATTGCTTTCGGCGCAAAGTTGTAAGAAGCGTTCCATACGGGCGCTTGAGTGCTCTGGCCCTTGCCCTTCATAGCCATGCGGGAGCAATAGAACCATACCGTTTTGTTTGCCCCATTTGGTTTCCGCGCTAGCCAAAAACTGATCTATCATAGTTTGAGCGCCGTTGGAGAAATCGCCGAATTGCGCTTCCCAAATCACAAGGGTTGAAGGATTAGCCATCGCATAGCCATATTCAAATCCAAGCACGGCATATTCACTTAACAGCGAATTGAAAATTCTGAATTGTCCTTGATTGTCATCAATGAGGCTCAACCTATTATGCGGGATGTTTTTATTTTCATCATAGATAACAGCATGTCGGTGAGAGAATGTGCCTCGTTCAACATCCTGTCCACTCATACGCACATCGCGGCCTTGGGCTAACAGACTTCCGTAGGCAAGTAATTCACCTGTGGCCCAATCAACTAAATCATTATCTTTCAGAAGTCTCACTTTTTCATCGATCAACTTCTGTACTTTTTTTAAAGGCGTGAACCCCTCAGGCATTTTCATCAGGGCGTCAAAGACGTGTTCGAAAAGAGGTCGATCGATGGCAGTGATTGGCGAAGAAAGAAACTCATCGACTCCTGCGTTTCGTTTTAGTTTCTGCCAAGCCAATTCGGGTTCTTGACGGGTATAAGGGAGTGGTTTTTGCTTCACTTCGTCGAGCCGGTCTTGTAAATCAGCCCAGAATTCCTTCTCCATTTCTTTGGATAACGCGGAGTTTACCTCACCACGCTGCTCTAGTTCTTTGACATACACTTCGCGCGGATTCAACTGTTTGTCAATCAACGCATATAATTCAGGTTGTGTAAATTTAGGATCATCACCTTCATTATGTCCGTGTTTGCGATAGCAGACCATATCAATAAACACATCACGGTTAAATTTCTGACGGAAGCGCAGTGCTAGTTCAGACACCTTCACCACCGCTTCAGGGTCATCGCCATTGACATGAAACACAGGAGCTTGCACCATACTTGCGATACTCGTACAATAATCAGTGCTGCGGGCATCATCAAAATCGGTGGTAAAGCCGATTTGGTTATTGATTACAAAGTGAATGGTGCCGCCGGTTTCGTATCCTTTAAGCGCACTCATTTGCAACAGTTCGTATACGATACCCTGACCAGCGATAGAGGCATCACCATGAATTAGTATAGGAAGTATTTTATCGTAATCGCTTTCATATAAGGTGTCGGCTTTTGAACGTGCGAAACCTTCCACTAAGGGATTTACCGCCTCGAGATGCGAAGGGTTCGGTGTCAATTGCAGGTTTATTTTTTTATTATTCAGGGTATGAACATCACTTCTAAAACCTAAATGGTATTTGACATCACCGCTCCCCATTGTTGAGTCAGATGGCACATTGCCTTGAAACTCTGTAAAGATTTGTTCGTATGTTTTTTGTAGAATATTAGCCAAGATATTTAATCGGCCTCTATGCGCCATACCCATTACAACTTCTTGTACATCTTGCTCGGCAGCTTCGGTAATGATAGCATCTAATGCGGCGATCGTGCTTTCGCCACCTTCAAGGGAAAAGCGTTTTTGTCCGATGAATTTGGTATGCAAAAATTTCTCGAAGATGACACCCTGATTTAATTTTTCAAGGATGCGCTTCTTTTTGACAAGGGGCAGTTCGCTTGTCATCATCTTTTCAAATTCGGCCTCCACCCAGTCGCTGATGGTTTCGTTATTGATATAGGTGTATTCAATACCTACTTTTGATGTATACACCTTTTGTAGGAAAGCCACTAATTCGCGCAATGTCAATGCGCCCCAGCCGAAATAGTGAGGTGCTTTAAAATGTGTATCTAGGTCTGCGCTGCTCAATCCGAAATGGTCAAGTTCAAGATTTGCTTGTCGGTCTTTTCGTGGACGAACAGGATTGGTATTACTCACCAAATGTCCGCGTTTACGATACGCTCTGATTAATTGATAAACGCCGAATTCCTTATTCATGTCGGTTGATGAATCAGCCGTAGGCTGCGGTGCTTTTTGTTTCTCGGTTGTGTCAACCGTTTTTTCGGTCTTGGGAGCATCCGCATTGGCTACAGCATAATCGTAGCCTTCAAAGAACTTTTTAAATTCTGGGTCTACACTCGAAGGGTCTTTTACAAAATCCTTATACAATTCCTCCACATATCCCGGATGTGCACTAGTTACAAATGAATAATCCTTCATCGACAATTTATTTTAAATTTTCTTCGGCCAGTTGAGACCGAAAAGAAGTGGTTTCAGAAAATAGTTCTGAAAAGTGGCTAAAATAAAGCATTATTGTTTTTGACCGTGTTTTTGTCCTAATAAATCTTATTTTTTTTCGTTTATTTGCTATGCACAACAGGCCGATTGCCTCCTTTATGCAGGCTGTATAACAAGATGGGCCTTAATTTCAGGAAATTTCATTATTATTTAGAAAAGAAAATAGATTTTTTGGAATTTGTTGTTACATTTGCACACTTAAATTTAAAAGATGGCTAATCATAAAGCGACCAAAAAAGATACCCGACAAGCTAACAAACGCAGAGAGCGTAACCGATATCATGGTAAAACTACCCGTAACGCAATGCGTGACCTAGTAGCCTTGACTTCTGAAGGTGAAGCTAAAGACAAGTTGAAGAAAGTGGAAGCAATGTTGGATAAATTAGCGAAGCGCAATATCATTCATGCGAACAAAGCAGCTAATTTGAAATCAGCGATGGCTAAGAAGATTAATGCATTAGCAACAGCCGTTGAAGCGCCTGTGAAAGTTCGCAAGGCTCCAACAAAGAAAACAAATGCAAACAAAGCAGCCGCTAAAAAAACAGCAGCGTCAAAAGCTGAAGCAGCTGAAGCGACAACATCAGAAAACGAATAGTGTACGATTGAAAATATGTGAAAAGTCCTCCGAGTTATCGGGGGATTTTTTTATGTCCACCATGTCGTTTATCCTAAGCAGGCCTCACGCAACATAGACATATACGCAGCACCTTTCTCTCTCGCAAAATGCATATTCCTGTCGGGAATTCCTTCGGGGTTAGGGTAATGTTGCAGCGCTTTATCAATGCTAGCTTCACGAATGATATGTAACATCGGGTAGGGCGAACGATTTGTAAAATTAGCAGCATCCGATGCCGGCTCGCCAGCAAAACAATAATCGGGGTGAAAACTTGCCACCTGATACACACCTTCATATTGCTGTTTGCGAAGCTGCTTGTCGACCAATTGCACAAGCTTTAGGTAAAATGAGAATTCATGGAAGGTTTCAGGAAGAATCAGCATCGTTGTTTCAATGTCATCATCTGTATCTAGTATGAGATATTCTTCTAACAAGATGTCGAGGCTCGCAGCGATCGTCTCACATTTTTCAACCCGATAACGGACTTTATTTTCTTTGACTACCTTGGATGCGAAGGGACAAAAGTTACAGCCTATGACTACATCAGCTACCCATTTTTTTGTTTGTTCAATGATTTTTTCCTGATCCATTAAAATCAAATATAAGAAATTTGTTTTCAGCTAAGAAGAATGAAATTGAATGAGGTCAAGATCAATCGATAGTCGATCTCTTCCGCGTGTTTTTTATTTTTATTAGATGATATGAATCTGTGATGAATTGCTTCACTTTACTGTCTGATAAACGACCGTCGATAATCAAGGTGTTCCAATGTTTCTTATTCATATGGTAGCCCGGTAAAATGCAGTCGGGATATGCAAGCCGCTGTTGAATGGCTTCTTCAGGGTCGCATTTGACATTACATTGCAAATCTTCAGTATCGAGCGGCAGTAACAAGAATATTTTAGCATTGGTTTTATATACCACTACGGAAGGTCCGAAGGGACACGATTCTTCTACGCCTTCTAACGAAAGTACAAAGTCTCTGACTTGCTCAATATTCATATCATCTAGTTCAAGCTTCTGAAATCGACAGGCACAAGTTTACTCACACCGGCTTCTTGCATCGTTACACCATAAATTACATCAACGCTAGCCATTGTTTGCTTGTTGTGGGTGACAATGATGAACTGCGAGTTGTCAGAAAACTGACGAATCATTTTTGTGAATTTACCCACGTTCGCGTCATCCAAGGGTGCATCAACCTCATCCAATACGCAGAACGGTGCAGGCTTGATGAGATAAATCGCAAACAAGAAGGCAGCCGATGTTAGGGTTTTTTCTCCACCCGAAAGCTGGGTAATTGTACTCGGTTTCTTTCCTTTTGGTTGAGCGTAAATTTCGATTGTTGTATCAGCCAAGTTATCTGGGTCAACCAATTTCATATCGCACATATCATCTTGTGTAAATAACGCATGGAACACATTAATGAAATTTTCTTTGACCTTTTCAAATGTATCCTTGAATTTTTGATTGGCAGTGGCTTCCACTTCTTCGATGGTCTTCAGCAAACTGTCTTTTGCATTTGTAAGATCGGCTTTCTGTTCTTGTATGAAATCGTAACGGCTTTTCATTTCGGTATACGCTTCAACGGCCATTGGGTTTACTTCACCCAGATTATCAATACGTTTTTTTAGTTTGTCTACTTCAGCGGTTAGTTCCTCTATCGCTTGTTCACCCTCCCGTGGTTGCTTTAATACGTCATCGAGATCGATTTTAAATTCAACATGCAGTCGTTCTTTCATAGAAGCCAATTGCAGTTTCATTTCGGTGAGCTTATCCTTGATGCTAGTTAATTGGGCTTCACTTTGTTCTTTCTCACGACGCTTTTTATTCAGGGCTGTTTCTTTTTCAGCGAGTTGATTTCTGAAATTATAAAACGCCTGATCTTTTTCATTGAGGTCCTTTTCGCCGCTTTCTTTTTGTTGCAACGCGGTATATAATTTCTCTTCAAATGAATTCAGTAGCTGTGTGGTGGCTTCGAGTTGAAGTTGTGTTTCCACAAGTTGTTGCTCGCCTGAAACGATTTTTACTTTCAGGTCTTCAATTTGCTGTGTGCGTATACCACGTTCGTGATTGATCTCATTGATACGACTTTGTTGACGAGCAATGATGATATTATGTTGATTATACTCTTCGTTTGATTTATTGTATTCAGCTTCGGCTGTCGAAAATTTTTCCTGACTTTGTTTTAAGTTGTCAAACGCGAAGGTCATCTGTTGTTTCATCTCAACATGCAACTTCTGTGTATCAGCGATAGAATTTTTTGTAACAACCAATTGTTCGTTCAATTGAGCGATACGGTCAACGGATTGTTCGATCTGCGCATTGAAGTTCTCAACGCGATGTTCGAGTTGCGCCATCGTGTTTTCGGCTCTATTGAGTTCTTCACGTGTTCGTTTGATTTGATCATCTTTTACAGCCTGATTGAATCCGACGATTAGATTTTGTGTTTCAGTGATTTTTTGTTTCAGCGAAGAAACAGATGCTGTTAACCCCTGGATTTCTGTATTCAGTTTCTCTAATCGTTGCGTTCGGCCAATTTTATTTCCTTCAAAGATGCCAACCGAACCTCCCACGATACGTTTATTGGTTTTGAAGCCTGTGCCGTCTTTTTGTAAAATCACAGCGTTACCTGTATTGCTTACCAATAGGCTGTCGGCTATGCAAACATTGTGCAAGAGGTACTTATAGATAGGTGCATACTTCGAATCGCATTGGATCACATCGAGCGCACGTACACTATTCGCTGGAATTTCTTCGAGTGCTGATTTTGCTTCGAGCTCAGACAAAATAAAGAAACCAGCTTTACCCTTTTTATTATTTTTTAGTAGATCAATCGCCTGATGCGCATGTTCAGGTGTGTCGACCACATAGTAATTTAAATATTTATCTAAATATCCTTCGATGCAAGTTCGGTATTCGTCTTTTACATTCAGCAACTCAGAAAGCAATTGTGCATCATGCGACCATTGCTCGTTCTTATTCAAATATTTGATACTGTCGGGATAGCCTTCGAGACTATCTACCAATGACTTTAATAGGTTAAATTCATTCTGCTTCGAATCGGCCTTGCGATTTTCTTCAAACAAATTCACACGTAATTCTTCTAGTTCGGCTTGCGATGCCAACAATTTTTCGGTGGCTTCTTCTTGTTTTTGGATTAACTCTTCCAGGGACGATTTTTTACTGACGACGGTCTCGGCCAATTCCATTTTCTGGAATTCTTGTTTGGCGATTTCAGTTTGGCGATTCTTATTTTCTTCTTCCAACTGTGTAATCGAACGCTGTTGGTTGTTGATATTATTTTCAGCGATAGCCACTTTCTTTTCGGCGTCGAACTGATGAATCTGTAATTGTTGATGTTCGTTGCGAAGTTTATCAACCTCGGCTTTTTGTTCATCATAGACACTGCGCTTCGAATCAAGGTCTGTGCGGAGTTCTTCGAGTCGTGTCTTGAATTTTGTTAGTGTATCTTCTTCGGTGGCTAACTTCTGTTCGGATTCCTGTGTGGCTTTATTTAGATTAGCTGTTTGATTCGTTGATTCGATGATTCCTTGTTGAATATTCTTAATCAGTTCATTCAGATGTTGAATTTTCTGTGAAGAGAGGTTCTTCTCATTTTCTAGACTGCGGAGTTGGTTTACCAATTCATTGAACGCCTTTTGCAGGTTGTGAAGTTCTTCTTCGCGTTTGGTGAGTTCAAGCTTTTGTTGTTCGAGTTCGGCGCCTTCGGTTGCAATGACAGATTCAAGACCTAGTATCGCATCTACTTCGTGTTGTTGTTGAATATTGAGCGTTTGATAGGTTGAATTGAAATCTTCGAGTG
>CAIRSV010000261.1 GCA_903881265.1 uncultured Bacteroidota bacterium | reverse complement strand
TATTGACCCTCAAAATCCGCAACCCAATAATTGGATCACGCTCATTCCAGAGAAAGAAAACAAACTCGACGGTGTGCATCGAGTTGGAGACAAATTGATTTGCAATTATCTCGTCAACGCCTGTAGCAAAGCGGATGTATATTCTCTGAACGGCAAATTCGAGTCAAGCATTTCCTTGCCTGGCTTGGGCTCTGTCAGTGGCTTTGAAGGAGGTCGCGGAGACAATACAACATTTTATACGTTTACATCATACAATGTCCCTCCCGCCATTTACAAGTATGATTTAATCACGAATCAAAGTGAATTATTTAGGAAACCAGAAGTGAAAGCCGATCTTGATAATACCGTTGTAGAACAACGCTGGTTTACGAGTAAGGATGGCACGAAAGTCCCGATGTTTATATACCACAGAAAAGACATTGATATCAATAATGAGAAGCATCCAGTCTTGTTATATGGGTATGGCGGTTTCAATATTTCACTCACACCAAGTTTCAGTATCCCAATGAGTTATTTCGTTCAACATGGTGGCGTGTATGTATCAGTTTCGTTGCGTGGCGGAAGCGAATTTGGCGAAAAATGGCATCAAGCGGGTATGTTAGAAAATAAGCAAAATGTCTTCGATGACTTTATCGGTGCGGCTGAATACTTGATAGGCAAGGGCATCACCACAAAGGACCTATTGGCTATACATGGCAGAAGTAATGGAGGCTTACTCGTTGGTGCCTGTATGACACAACGTCCTGACCTTTTTAAAGTAGCCCTCCCGGGTGTGGGTGTCCTTGATATGTTGCGCTACCATAAATTTACCGTTGGTTGGGGATGGGTTGTTGAATACGGAAGCAGCGAAAATGAGAAAGATCTTGATTATCTTATTAAATATTCTCCGTTGCATAATGTCAAGCAAGGCACCCACTATCCTGCTACCATGATTACTACCGGAGATCATGATGATCGTGTGGTACCCGCGCATTCATTTAAGTTTGCGGCCACCTTACAGGAAGCGAATGCCTATGCCTTAGACAATCCAATATTAATTCGCATCGATACACAAGCAGGTCACGGAGCAGGCAAACCTACCTCTAAGCAAATCGACGAATGGAGTGATATCCTTAGCTTTACAATGTATCATCTAAAGATGAGGCCGACATTAAAATAATTGAAGTATGAAGCGCCCGCTGATCACGTTGTTACTACTCTGTGTGTGTCTGATCTGCGACGGGCAAGATCTTCAATACGCCAAAACCATCATCAAGGATTTATGTTCAGCGGAGTATAAAGGAAGGGGCTATGTAGGCAATGGTGTCAATAAGGCTGCAGATTATCTCGAAGAACGTTTTCATCAATTGCGGTTGCGAAAATTTGGCAATACGTATAGTCAGACTTATTCGTTTCCTGTCAATACACACCCTTATAACATCAAATGCGAAGCAGACAAAACAACTCTCGCAGCCGGCTATGATTTTCTCGTGGATGCAGGCAGTCCGGATATTACAGGCCACTTTGACCTACTGCATTTCGATCCCAACGACTCATTGGATAATATGTTGTTATACAAGAAAATAGCAAAAGGATTTGGTGTTGATGATGCCTTGGTGCTGCATCATCTGTCGCATAAAGATAAATCGGTCTTAGATAGTTGTAAAGCATATCAACACATGCCGGCGTTATTCATTACCACAGAAGAAAAAAAACTGACACATACCATCAGCCGAACCTTGAATGAATATCCTTCACTCACGTTTATCGATAGTGCTATCGCTACAAAAGACAGCATTGAAATAGACGTGAAGCACGAGTGGATGGATTCATTCACGTGCAAAAACTTGATGGGTTATATCAAAGGAAGATTGACGGATACCATGATTGTGTTCACTGCACATTACGATCATTTAGGCATGCAGGGCACAAGCGCACTATTTCCAGGAGCTAGTGACAATGCAAGCGGAGTGAGTATGGTACTGTATCTAGCTGACTATTATAGTCGACACCGACCTGATTATTCCATTGCTTTTTTGCTCTTTAGTGGTGAAGAAGCCGGACTGATGGGATCAAAATATTTTACTGAACATCCAGCATTTGATGTAAAGAAAATACGATTCCTGATCAATATTGATATTATGGGCAATGCCGAAAAGGGCATCGTGGCGGTCAATGGCGAAGAAAATAGAACGCAATTTGATTTACTAAAAGCATTGAATGACACCTTGAAACTCTTGCCAGACGTGCGGATACGCGGCAAGGCCAAGAATAGCGATCATTATTATTTTGCCGCAGCAGGCGTACCCTCCATTTTTATTTATTCGGATGGCGGTGTAGGCTTTTATCATGATGTATTTGATGTCGCCAATTCAATCAATCTTACCAACTATGAACAAGTGGCCCAATTACTCATCAGCTTTGTCAAAAAACTATAGCCATATACAAACGTAATCACAACGTAACTATCGCTGAGCAGCAGGATAATCATTTTATAGACACGGAAATAAAATCAATTTGTCATCTAAAAAATATTTATCCGACATTACACCAATAAGAAGCGAGTAATTAATAATTTCGCGCAACACGTAAACGACGCCATATGAGCAAAGAGATAGTAGTGAGTGGTATCCGCTCCACAGGTTTTTTACATATCGGAAATTATTTCGGTGCGATCCGCAATTATATCAAGATGCAAGAAGAATACAATTGTTACTTCTTCGTGGCCGATTATCACTCGTTAACCACACATCCTGATCCGGCTTCACTCAAACCAAATGTGTATCGTGTCTTAGCCGAAAATATCGCTTGCGGTCTTGACCCTGAAAAAGTTGCCTTGTATGTACAAAGCGATATCCCCGAAATTCCAGAGCTCTATCTTATGCTCAATATGATGGCATATAAAGGTGAACTTGAAAAAACCGCTTCCTTTAAAGAGAAAGCACGTGCCAATCCTGACAATGTGAATGCCGGCCTGCTCACCTACCCGACGCTGATGAGCGCCGATATCCTCATCCATAAAGGCAAATATGTACCTGTTGGAAAAGATCAAGAGCAACATTTAGAAATGGCGCGCAACTTTGCGCAACGTTTTAATCATCGTTATGGCGAGCTGTTTCCTGAACCTTATCCGTTTAACTTTGGTGCTGAATTAGTAAAAATTCCTAGTCTCGATGGCAAAGGAAAAATGAGTAAGAGTGAAAATGAAAATGCCTCGCTGTATTTAGCCGATTCAGACGAACTGATTCGCAAGAAAGTCATGAAAGCTGTGTCAGGGGATGCACCTACAGAACCCAATTCCGTTAAACCTGATGTCATTGAAAATCTATTTCTACTGATGAAATTGGTGAGCGATAACGATGTCATCGCGTCCTTCGAAGCAGATTATAATGCCTGCACGATTCGTTATGGTGATTTAAAAAAGCAATTGGCAGAAGATATGGTACGTTTTATTGCGCCTATTCGTGAAAAAACCATGGCAATACAAGAAGACAAGGCCTATCTGCATTCGATTATGAAAATGGGCAAAGAAAAAGCTCGAGAAAGCTCCGTAAAAACACTGGAAGAAGCCCGAAAGATGATGGGTATAAATTTTTATTGTTAATACACTGAATAATACACGAATCGGGATTATTTTAGCAGACCCAACATAATTATACAGTCCGTTAGAGACTTCAACACACATGACAAAGAAAAAACAAATCAAGCACATTGCTATCGCAGGCAATATCGGTGCAGGCAAAACAACGCTCACAAAAAT
>CAIRSV010000260.1 GCA_903881265.1 uncultured Bacteroidota bacterium | reverse complement strand
GATTTGATCTTGGTAAGTTGGCATTGTACCAATTGAATTGAAATTTGAACATCATGATTGACAGCGTCAGTATTCGACTCGGTGTTTCATACGTCTGGGGCTATAAAACAAAACGAATGGCATCGATCTAAATGAATTCCTAAATTATCAAATCATCACATCGGCAAATTATCAAATTAGCCTTATCTTCGTCACCTAAAATTCGAACACGTGACGACAACATTCGGTAAAGAGACCTATTTATATTGGTATGAGATAATGCTTCTTCAACGAAAATTTGAAGAGAAGACTGGCCAACTCTATGGCATGCAGAAGATCAGAGGATTCTGTCATCTGTATATCGGTCAGGAAGCTGTGAGTGCAGGTTGTATGACCGCTATTCGCGATGATGACAATATGATCACTGCGTATAGAGATCATGGATTGGCTATTGCCAAAGGTATCAGCTCTCGTGAGTGTATGGCCGAATTATACGGTAAAGCAACAGGCTGCACAAAAGGAAAGGGTGGAAGTATGCACTTCTTTTCAAAAGAAAAGAAATTTTTCGGTGGTCATGGAATTGTAGGAGGTCAAATCGGACTCGGAGCCGGTATCGCCTTTGCAGAGCAATACAATGGCAGTGATGCGGTTACTATCTGCTTCTTCGGTGACGGGGCAGCTCGTCAAGGGATTCTGCATGAAACCTTTAATATGGCGATGACATGGAAACTTCCTGTGATTTTTATTTGTGAGAATAATTATTATGCAATGGGCACCTCCGTTGAACGTACGAGCAATGTTTTAGACATCTATAAATTTGCAGATGCCTACGATATGCCCGGCGACAGTGTCGATGGAATGAGCCCCGAAGCCGTGCATGAAGGTATTGAGCGCGCGGTGCGCAGAGCAAGAAACGGAGAAGGTCCAACCTTGCTTGAAATTAAAACCTATCGTTACAAAGGTCATAGTATGAGTGATCCTGCGAAGTATAGAACAAAAGAAGAGCTAGAAGAGTATAAAGAAAAAGATCCAATCGAATATGTACTCAAGGTGATACTAGACAAACAATATGCGACAGAAGAAGAAATTGAAGCTATTAATGATAAGGTCAAAGCCGAAGTGGATGATGCTGTAGAATTTGCAGAAAATTCGCCGTATCCCGACGTGAGTGAAGTCTACAAGGACATATACACCGACGAAAATTATCCGTTTATTATGGACTAATTGTATTCGGTTTCAAATGCAATGTTATCGCACATGCTAAATGCTTCCTCAGGGGAGCATTTCTTGTTTAGTAGCGACCATGATTTGTCAGAAGCGAATAAATCACTTTACACCGATATGATGCAAGGGGCATAAAAAAAGGTCAGCTGTTATGCTGACCGTTGATGATTTAATAAATGACTATTTTATTCTTTTAGTTTACCAAGTCTTGCTGTTGTCTTAACTTTTGTTATTTTGACAATGAAGCCAAGCCCTAATACCGGTTTTGAAATTTTTGTTTCATATTGAGGATAAAATATTACGTCATAGCCTGGATTGGTGAACATAAGATTGTAAAGGGCATAATTTGAGGTTTTGTCATATAATACGGTCCCAACCACAGGCATATTAGCCAGACTAATAGAAGACGCACCATTGTCAACAACACCAGTTTCTTTTTTGAATAGTCTTTCAAAGTCAATCCCTAAGATTTTAACTGTTTTATCTTCAGCTGATACTTGTTCAGATAACGTGAAATCACTTTTTGTGAAATTTACCCGTGTGTTTGGTTCTCTCATGCTATGATTTAAGGTTGTGCAACTAGCGAATGTTGCAATTACTGCAATCAACATAGCCATTTTAATCATTGTTTTTCTCATTTTCTGTTTTTTAATTGTTTATAAATTATGTAATGTCTAAATGTAGTTTAAATTTTGCTGATTTCCAAGCGACAGCAAGTGAGATGCCGTGTATTATTTTTCAATCGTTATGATTTTGCTTTATAACTTCTCATAATCGCCCTAACAAAGGATTTTAAAATCGTTTTTATAGGAATATTTAGCGTTTTAACGATGATATAGATATGATAAATAGAGGTGTTTATTTTACCTCGTTCAATTCTAGATAACTGCGAATACCCCAGGCCTGTTTCATTAGAAAGTGATTCGATACTCATCTTTTTTGATAATCTAAATTCACGGATTACTTTTCCTATTGAAACGCTTAATTCTTCTTTCGTTATTTTTTTTTCTTCTTTGGTTAATTTCTTTTTTACTGGCTTCACTTTTTTAATTTAGTAGGTGGTAACTGACAAAAGTAATTTGAATAATGATCTATAACAATGTCAGATAAGCCATATTCTAAAATAGTTTAAAATGACTTTTTGATAAATAGTCCACTTTACTTATTACAGAAAGAAAGTGGTAAAGAAACTGATTCAACTCTCACACAACAGCAGACAATAGTCTGCCACAGAGTTGATTGCTGTAAACCCCAGCTATAATTTTACCCGTTGCCTCATCAATTAAAAGGCTTGTTAGGATAGATCTATGTATGCAACGTTATTTCTGACGCTTTATAATGGATAGAAAATGTAACAAGACTGTGCTCAAAAGGATACTAAAACTGCATTGTACATTTCGTACTTGAAACTGCACCCGGCAAAAGTAACTTGAATAAGTTTCCTTAGCAATGTCAAATATGACATATTTATCACGTGATATACTAGATGACGTTTACGTATGGATGAAAGTAACGCATATGGCATACAGACTATAATTACTTCCATAACTTCTTAAACAGCTTCGTTAATACATCAATGCTTTTTTAGCATTGTTTCTCCAGCCAGCTTGACTTTCGTAGTTAACGAAATAAATTTTCAAATCAGCCTGACTTGCATAGTCAACAAAAAATACTTTTTTAGTTGCCTGACTCGCATACGAAGTGAAAAACCATTTTCCATTGTTTGAACCTGCTTGACTTTGATAATCTACCTTATAAACTTTTACGTCGGCCTGACTTTCATAGTTGACCACAAATACCTTGACATCAGCTTGGCTCGCATATTCGACAGCATACACTTTTTGAGCTATACATAGGGTAGTAGACAATAACAGAGCAGCACTAGTTAGTATTTTTTTCATATTGATTGATTTAATTAAATGTCCAACCTGCTTGTATCAGCCTGTGTTTGCAAGCAGCACAAAATCCTGTTTCTTGATCGGTATTGTCTTGCCCTTCGGCGTCTCGCATAAAACAAGTTTGTACTAAACAATGTGGCAGTCCTTCTGTATGCCCTAATTCGTGTATCGCCACTTTGTATAATTTTTCCATTGGATTCTTTCCTTTCAATCTGAATGAAGAGGCGACACAGGCTTTACCCGGGCAATTTCCTAGTCCCATCACACCCCAGTCTATATTTTTACCTTTTGTGGTACTGATATCTTTAGTGGTTAATCCTATTGTATGACAGCCATCGTTTGTTTGACGACCAAGGAAACTTAATAATGAATCAGCTCTATATCTGCTTCTCGCAGGATAGTATGAACGCACAGGTAAATTAACCCGCGGATTGATAATAACCTTCTTGAATGTTTTTTGAAATTCGTTACTGATATACGTTAGATAGCTCGCCGGTAAATCAGTAAAGGGTTGTATGTAAATGCGTACCGTAGGTTTGACTGCTTGCTGCGTAGTACTTATTTTTTTATGATCTTGCGAGGATGTGGTGCAACTGCACATCAACAAAATGGATAACATGATGAGGTAAATATTGAATGGTTTCATAGAAAAATAGGTGTGTATGTTTTGTACATTATTTGATAGGTGAATGTAATGCTAATTTAAATAGGGTAGCTTCTAATGTCATGTTAAATTTAAAGTAGCATCGTAGGTCATTGGCTCGTATTTCTTTTTTAGATTCGGACTATCCCGTGGTATGTTTCTTCACGGACCTATCCCGTGGTATGTGTCTTCACATACCACAATTTATTTAACTCTTTAGGTTCTTGAGGATACGAACCGAGGCAGGGCACAGTATGTTATTGGCTCGTATTGCTTTTTTTTAGTTTCTTGATCTTGACAAATTGTTTAATGATGATAAACAACATCAGCAGGAAGACAATGGGTTCGATGATGCAAAATATCCAAATGTTCAGTTCTTCATAGGTCATATTAAATAGTTGAGCATAATACTCTAACAATTTTACACACCATGTAAACGCGTCTTTCATTGATACTTTTTTTTGTTGTTAATTAATTTTAATTGGATTGCGAATCTGTCGAATAATGAGCGATAAAGGTAATGAAAATATACTGAGCGTTTTGATATTTACACATCCGTATTTATTTTTTGTTGCTTACTGAGCATGCTAATAAATGTCCATTTTGTTTGAATGGCGGGATGTTTAAATTTCAAAGGCAAGATGCCTGAATATTCTAGATAGTACATAAATGTTTCTGCAAAATCTTCCATTGCACTGCTAGCAGCGTATGCTGAAACAAATAATGTGGGATCAAAATGCCAACTCGTGTTGTAATCATCATGATGGGTCCAGAATGCCTGTTTAAAGGCAGCTGTTTGCATTAATGAACGATGCGTATCCGCAAAAGCGTGTGCATATTCGTGCCGCAAAATATCTTTTAATGAAACGTAAGGGCCTCCAAATAATTCGCGGAGTTTGCTTTTACTCAAGGAGTATATTACAATGTCACCTGATGCTCTGTATTGCTGATGTCCATATTCAATGCCGTATCCTGCTACCCAAATAACATTAATCTTTGCTAAGCGGTGGTCATAGAAATGGTGTTGAATCAGTTCGTCTTGCACACTATCTAAGGCAGATTTTAATTGGCTAAATGAATACATTATGTAAAATTAATTACGTTTATTTCCAAGTTTTAAATGAATACAAATTTCGAATGAATGCACAAGTAGGCATAAAAAAAGGGAGATGATTCTCCCTTTGCTTTTTTGTTGGATGGACTAACCAAGGTCAGTATACAAAGTGCTGTTTTTCATACTTACACGTGTTGTCATAAAATTGGTTGAAAGAATAACGTAAAGGAAAGAATATTATTTGATATTGACAAATTCAGGCTGTTCGATATGTTAGGCTCTGCGCATGTCGAACGGATGATAATGAAGGTTCTGTGAACCTTATTCCGTGGTATGTGTCTTCACATACCACAATTAATTTAACTCTTTCGGTTGGTGAGGAAACCAATGTTT
>CAIRSV010000259.1 GCA_903881265.1 uncultured Bacteroidota bacterium | reverse complement strand
GTTAAGAGCAAAACGGGGCACAAAGTTTCAGTCTGTTACTTTGGTATGAGTTCAGCAATGAGCATACTCTATGCGGGAACTAAGCGCTTAAGATATCCTTTTGACTGAATATACTGAGTGTTGTTGCAAGGCACTAAAATTCGCTTTGCTACCATCATTCAAAACGCGGTTAATCCAATGATTTTTTCTGGGCAATTAGTCACATAGAAAAGTCCCGAATTTCTTCGGGACTTTTCTATTACTAAGGCAAAAAGTACTTATTATTTCTTTTGTAAGTTCGGGTGTGGAGGAGGTAAGTTTGAAGGACCTTCTTCACCTGGACTAGCTGCGCGGTAATCTACTGAATTGCTGTCACCTGTTGCATTACCATATTGGAAGATGAAACGCTCTCTATCAATACTTTGTTTTTCAACCATGTAATTGATGACAGAATTTACTCGATCCCATGAGCGTTGTTGCTCAACTTTACTACCGCTACCGTTACCGATAATCACCACTTTACAGTTAGGATTAGCTCTCATTGTGTTAGACAATGAATTCAATTGGTTAGATGCAGATGGATTCAATTTAGGTGAACCAGCAGAGAAAGGAATTGAACCATTAGGGATTGAACCACATTCTTGCTTAGGCTCCATATTTTTCATTCGAGTGCAACATTCTGGATCTGGACATTTACCAACACCATCAGCATCAACTGGTTGACATTCTGTAGGCGTAATTAATTGCTTATCCTTGTAATCAGCTACACCATCACCATCGGTATCAAACGGACAACCGTGAGAATCAACTGATACACCACCAGGGGTGTTAGGACAACGATCGAAACAATCAGAGATACCATCACCATCAGCATCTTTATCACAATTGCTAGTAGGAACTTTTGGATGTTTAACTTCGTTGTAGCTGTAATCTAATGGATTCATCCACCAAAGTGGATCGACAGACTTAGCACCAAGATTTACATTCAAACCAACTGAAAAGTAGTTGATAAGATCGTACTGCGGTGTCAAGGCACTCGAGGCTAAAGGCCATTCTTGCCAGCGCTGACCATCGATCAAATCATCACTTGCACCTGTAATTTTATCTTCAATTTGCAATGATAATTTTTGAGAAAGACGGATTTGACCACCTAAACCAAAGGTATACATACCACGAAGAGTACCGCCGGCTAACTTACCACGATTCCCTGCAGCTTCAGCATCCGTTTCGTACGTACCATCGTACATACTTTTCAATTCCTTCGTAATTTCTTTACGGTTATCATATCCTGAACCACCAGTGCCAATTTGATCGAAATTATAAAGAGCACCTGATTTATCACGCATATCTAATTTTGTATTGTATGACATAGCGCCAACACCTAACATTGCATAGTAGCTCACCTTGTTGCGAGCTCTGTGGAATTTTAAGTTGTTCAATGCGGCTATCATTTGGATAGACAATTCATTCACTGTTGTCTTATAGTTGTAGTAAACATTTTTACCTTGATAAGCCGTCCAAGGACTAGTGGTGTGACCAACATATCCACCTGCTGCAGAGTAATTATACCCGGAAGCACTTCCGTGAATCAATTGAAGTCGTGTAGAAATTACATAACCCCACGCTTTACGCACTGACAATCCAAAGGCCATTGTATTCATAGGCTTAATCGCCTTATTGAAGATTGAGCGTGACTTAACATCGCCAGAGACATTCAACAATCCACCAGAAACACCAACTTCCCACTGATTACGTGGTTGTGCTGGGAAATCATATTGATTGTTCAAGAAATCCTTTTGCTGAGGTAATCTCTTTTCAGGAATCAAGGTAGTATCAGAGAAATCATATCCACCTCCACGATACATACCACTGTTTCCGTTATCTTGTGCTTTTACACCGAAGGAAGAGATCAAGGTCACGAACGCGGTTAATAATAAGTACTTTTTGCTTGCCATAAATTTAAGTTTAATAAAAAAAGTGATTTTAGATTATATCAGGCAAATATAGTTTCTTTTTATATAAATCAAAAATTATCTCAGCAAATTTCCCAAATATGAAAATCTACTTTCAACCCTATCAACGTATCAATTTCATTGCATTTGAGCAGCGCACACATCATCGAACTCCGTCCCTATCTTGGTCAATTTTATCCACATTCAATACCCACATCCAATTTATGGTCTTATTCAAATCAGATAATATACTCATTAAACCATTTGCTGTAGAATGTTACACAGTCCTAAAAGGCTTTCAAGCCCGCAGCGTATTCATCCGTTATTCCTCCTTTCAGGTGGAGAATTTAGACTGAATTCTTTTTATTTAACCCTGACGTGACTATCATTGTGCCGCCTAATGAATGAAATAAAAAAATACTTACAAATTGAGCTTGTTGAATTCGAACAAAATTTCAATAAAGCGGTCGAAAGCAAGGTGTCCTTGCTCGATAATATTATGAAGTATATCGTCAAGACAAAAGGCAAACAGCTACGACCAATTTTTGTGATATTATCAGGGAAATTATGCGGGCAAGTGAATGAAAAAACCTATCGTGCTGCATCGCTGATCGAATTGCTGCATACTGCCACACTAGTGCATGATGATGTCGTCGATGACGCCAATAAGCGCCGAAGTTTTTTCTCAATCAATGCCTTGTGGAAAAACAAAATTGCTGTCCTAGTGGGTGATTATTTACTTTCAAAAGGATTATTGCTTTCGTTGAATAATAAGGATTTTAAAGTACTAGAAATTTTAGCCACCGCTGTAAAAGATATGAGCGAAGGAGAGCTTCTACAAGCAGAGAAAGCAAGGAAACTGAATATCACAGAGGAGATTTATTTCGACATCATCAAATGCAAAACGGCCTCATTGATTTCATCGGCTTGCGCTG
This sequence comes from uncultured Bacteroidota bacterium, assembly GCA_903881265.1. Taxonomy (GTDB): domain Bacteria; phylum Bacteroidota; class Bacteroidia; order Chitinophagales; family Chitinophagaceae; genus OLB11. The sequence continues at coordinate 13,642 of CAIRSV010000259.1, read as the reverse complement.
CGGGTGCCTATTCGACCTGCGAAGACGAAGTGGTGTCAGACAAACTGAAACTCTTTGGCGAAAAAGTGGGTATTGCGTTTCAAATCAAAGACGATTTGTTTGATTACGGTCGTGAAGATATTGGCAAGCCAACCGGCAACGACATCAAGGAAAAGAAAATGACCTTGCCCTTAATCTACACCCTGAATCATTGCGATAAGGCCACGAAGGATAAGATCATTTCTATTTTCAAGCACGCGAATAAGAAAAAAAATGAAGTAACCTATATCATAGATACTGTTGTAGCCGCAGGTGGCATCAAGTATGCGGCTGAAAAAATGCAATGCTATAAGAATGAAGCCATTGAAATACTAAACGAGTTTGACGACTCTGAAGCAAAAACATATATGATCAAACTTGTCGATTATATTACTGATCGTACATACTAAAATAAACAAACAGTATAATGAAGAATAAAATTACAATATTAGGTGCAGGGTTAGTGGGTTCATTGGCAGGTATCTTGCTCAAAAAAAGAGGATACGCAGTCACCATTTTAGAACGAAGACCGGATATGCGTGCCGCTAAGATGTATGCAGGACGATCTATCAATCTAGCGATGAGTATGCGCGGATGGGCCGCCCTTGAAATGGCTGGTTTACGACAAGACATTGAAGAGATTGCTATCCCAATGTATGGTCGACAAATTCATAATATCGATGGCACGTCGCCATTTCAGGCCTATGGCAAAAACAATGAAGCGATCTATTCGGTAAGCAGAGGCGACCTAAATAAAAAATTAATTTCGTTAGCCGAAGAATGTGGTGTGACCATTTTATTCGATCAACGTATTGATGATGTTGAATTGCGAAGCAATACGCTCAGCATCATGAATATGGCGTCTAATGAGGCATCCACTTTTAATGATCATGATATCGTCATTGCAGCCGATGGCGCTTTCTCCTCCCTTCGAAATGCCTATGTAAAAACAGATCGTTTTAATTATAACCAATTTTATATCGAGCACGGGTACAAAGAATTGTTTATCCCCGCAGGAGAACACAACGCCTTTTTAATTGAAGAAAAAGCACTTCACATTTGGCCTCGAAAAAATTTTATGATGATTGCCTTGCCTAATTTCGATGGCTCCTTTACCTGCACACTTTTCTTTCCATTTGAAGGACCTCAGTCCTTTGCATCAATAAAGACACGAGAAGATGCCGAAACATTTTTCAATGAACAATTCCCAGATGCGGTCAAGATGATGCCTACGATAATCGATGACTATTTTAAAAATCCGACGTCGTCTTTAGTGACAGTTAAATGTTTTCCGTGGATCTATGAAGATAAAAATATGCTGATCGGTGATTCGGCACATGCCATCGTTCCGTTTTATGGACAAGGCATGAATGCTGGCTTTGAGGATTGTAGAATCCTGATGGACATCATTGATCATTCAACTGATAAGGAATGGGGCACTATCTTTAAAACGTATCAGGAAGCCCGAAAGAAGAACGGAGATGCGGTGGCCGATTTAGCCTTGCAAAACTTTATTGAAATGCGGGACTTAGTGGCTGAACCAGCCTTTCTATCTCGAAAAAAGATAGAAAAACAATTAGGTCTCCTCTACCCTTCTGAGTTCAACTCGGTGTATGAAATGGTATCCTTTTCGCATACTTCCTACCACATAGCCATCAGTTGTCAGAAAGCACAAGATAAGTTATTAGCGAAGATTATGGCAGAAGGCGATTTCGATCTCAATATGAATAATCAAACTTTTAAAGCTAGCCTTGATTCTTGGATGAAGGAGTACAAAATAGACATCGCAAGCATCGTCGGTTAATGTTGCTTATGCAGTTAGATTAAATTGAAATGCATCCGTATATGTTACATTAATCAATGCTATTAATTATTTTCTAACAATGCGCGTTGAATAGTTCTTATTAAAACTTGAAATCAATAATACATATTCCCCAGAAGCTAGGTGCGCAAGTGCATCACTTTGAAAATTGGCATTGATCAACTTATCGCTTTTGTATACTAATTTTCCGTGCATGTCATAGATTGCATACGACACATTTGTAATGGCTGGATCATATGACCTGACAGAAAAATGTCCATCGCATGGATTTGGATACAAACTGAATGTATAATCGATATTGGTGACATCAGATGTGCCTGTTACAATAGCATGTGCTAATTCAAAATTCGGGATACCATAACCGACCGTGTTATTTGGGGCAGTATAATGATCGCTGCACATACGCACAATACGTCGCAATTGAAAGGCTGTTAATGAAGGCGCAGATTGCCATAAGCAAGCAATCGAACCACATACTATGGGGCTCGCAAATGATGAACCATTTGAAGTGCCCGGTGCACAATTACCACCAATCAGCATCGACGACTTACCCATACCGCAACCATCAGGCTTAATGCGTCCGTCATACGTTGGACCATATCCACTTCCACCCCAAAGCCCTGAACCATCAACAGAACCAACACTATACACACTATCGGCATCAGCCGGTGTAAGCATATAATGCCATGAACTTGCACCTTCATTCCCTTCTGCATTCACGATAAAGATCCCTTTTGCCACAGCCTTATTGGCTGCTTTGGCAATCAAGCTAACTTGTCCATTCATATCAGCATACGAATAGGAAGCCGAAGGCAATTCAGTAAAAATATTATACCCTAACGATGAATTCACAATATAAACCCCCAAGCTATCGGCACGTTCGGCTGCTGATAGCCAATTGTCTTCTTCAATAGGTTGTTCAGTGAGCCAATCTTCTGTGATGTATAAATAAAAATTTGCATTGGGTGCAGTACCCACATAGGTGCCGGGCATATTGCCTGCCATACAGCCTAACACATTCATCCCATGCTCAACCACAATTGCTGTAGAATAGACATAGGCAGTATCCTTTGCAAAATTGTACACATCCTTGATGCGGTTGAATGTATTAATTGAATCAAAGGCAGGGCAAGTATTTGTATATCTAAAATTGACATCAAACACAGCGATATCCATACCTTCTCCTTTAAAACCAATATCATGCAAATAGTCGCCATGCATCAGATTGATTTGCTGATACGCCAATCCATAGTACGAAGAGCCCGGTCGTGTGCGCTTGACTTCTATCGGCATTAATTCAGTAAACTTATCAGGCGTCGGATTAGCAGGTCGCTGATAAACTCCATTCGGATATCGTGCTACGAGACTAACACTTGCTACCATTGGAAGTGATGCAATGTCTGACGCCTTGGTTGAATCCAATGTAATCACCACAATTTGATTAAACCATTTTGACACATTATGCAACTTCACAGCGGAAGCTGTTGTCATCACCTGATTGATATAGGCTGGTACAACAGGCAAATCGGAGCTATCAAGAGAAATCCCTTGCTTTGATCGTCTGTCAAGCGATTTTTGTGTCAGGAATGAAAGTGAATCCGCATAGGTGAGTGTTCCGTTTTTATTGTTGAATTTCACTCTAAATGCATAGGCCGGTGGCAATGCACTGATGGTTTCTGACATAACAAGCATCGCAACAAAGGCGAAGAAGACGATTGATTTCATATTTATTGATATTTAGTTGCACGCATAACAACAGAGAACCCATTCCGAAAACCTTCTGTCGGTTGATACTCCCAATGCGTAAGTTCACGATATGTTAAGCCTATCGTACGTGCATACGATTCTTTATAATTAGTATAGTTGCTGTATTGCGTCTTTGCAGTAGAATCGTTGGTTAATTGTTCATACGAAACAACCATTGAATTCGGAACGTTCATTTCACCATTGTTAAAATCCTGATTGATGTTTGAATAGGTATAATCCCAATCGTAATACCATTTCAATTCATCGAGATTACTTGTTGATGAAGGTATATACACATTGCCCTTCCAAGTGGTATTTACATTCACCGGAAAGACCAGCTTAATAAAACGCAGATTATTTTCAACGACCTCAATTTGATAGTTGCCTCGAGTAGCATAGTAGGTCAATTGACCTTGCCAAGCCGCATTGCTATCCGATCGAACTGAACGCTCAATAGCATATGAATCACGGCCGGTATTATCTGTAAATTCACTCACAATCTCATCCTTAAAAAATACGTGAACAAAATCTGTATCCCGTGTGAATGTGTTGTACTTCAATGAATCAACCGAGTATTCGATTGTGTGGCCTATTGCTAATGGAAAATAATCACTTCCGAAATTGGCCGCATCTGTCGACAATACTTCGCGTGTACAGGAAGTACATAAAGTCAACATCAGTAAGGAAAGTCCAACCCCTATTCGCATCATTAAAAGTACATATTTATTTGTACATTCATCAGAATGTTTTCTTGTATTCAATGGATAAAAATTCAATGAGACAAACATATCTAAGCAGGTTTATAGCATTGGGTATGATTGGATAATACCTCCGCCAATTACATCATCGCCTTCATAAAACACAGCTGACTGTCCGGGTGCAATGCCTTTGACGGGCTCATCAAAAAGAACATTCACTTTTCCATTCTCATTCCATAATGTTGATTGCGTTCCTTTCGTCTTGTAGCGAATTTTGGTGGATGATTGTTGACCATTATGGATGGTGTCATACTTAATCATATTCACACGGGCGACTGTCATTTCTGACTTATCGAGTTCAACTTCGTCACCTAAGGTTACGGTATTAGAAGTAGGTTCGATATGCGTCACATACATTGGTTTGCCAAGCGCAATATCAAGTCCCTTACGTTGTCCGATCGTGTAAAAAGGATATCCTTTGTGTTTACCTACGATAGTACCATCAGACAGTACAAAATTTCCGCCACCGACTTCATCTTCTAAACCAACTACTTTTTTCTTCAGAAAATTTCTGTAATCATTGTCGGGGACAAAACAAATTTCATAACTCTCGCTCTTCTTTGCTAATTCAGGATATCCATAATCATTCGCCATCTGTCGAACCTGTGTCTTTAATAGATGCCCCAACGGGTAAACGCTTCTGCTTAAGCAAGCCTGCGAAAGGCCCCATAATACATAACTTTGATCTTTTGTTTCATCGACACCTTTTGAAATCACAAAGCGACTGTTCTCTTCGCGAACATTGACATAATGCCCTGTGGCTATCAATTCACAATCAAGTGCATCGGCTCGCTTGAGTAAGGCATTCCATTTGATATGCGTATTACACATCACACAAGGGTTAGGTGTGCGACCAGCCATATATTCTTCCACAAAATTATCGATGACAGCCCCACCAAACTCGTCTCGAATATCAAGTACATAATGCGGGAAGCCATGCTCAACGGCAGCAAGACGAGCATCATTGAAACTATCGAGATTACAGCAACCTGTTTCTTTCTTGCCTGAACTCGCGCCCGCATCGGCATAATCCCAAGTTTTCATTGTGATACCAATCACTTCATACCCTTCATCGTGCAGCATCAGAGCCGCAATAGTACTATCAATACCACCGCTCATAGCGACCAATATTTTTCCTTTTTTACTCATCGATGTGCAAATATAGAACGAAGTGGTAATATGAACTCGGACAATATAGAGATTATCCTTTTATACGCTATACAGTAATACGGTCCTTTAGACAAACTTACTTCGTTAAAAAAACAACGGCAGGAAAGTGGTCACTATACCCATCATTCCAAGTAGAGTTCGTGTAGGATCGTTTAGGGTACCCTTTATATTGACCATCTTTTTCAACCATAAAGTTGCGATTAAACACTTCGGCTTCCTTATAGCGCGCGCCCGAACCGGCATTAGCGACAAAGCCATATGAAATCACGACCTGATCAAAGAGGCTCCATGAATCTTGATACGCCATTGTGCCTAAACCTTTTTTATAAAAACTAACCCACGGGTTGAAGAGTTCACCTGACTTTACATCTTTGACATTGCCTTTGGCTGCTAAAATCTTAGCCACACTTTCATTCGTTGGGTCATCATTTAAATCACCCATCACCACTACTTTGGTCATTGGATCAACCTTCATCAACGAATCAATCACTTTTTTACTCACAGCAGCTGCCAGATTTCGTTTCGGACGAGAAGCACTTTCGCCGCCGCTTCGGGATGGCCAATGATTGACAAAAACGTGCACGATTTCACCATTGAGCTTACCTGTCACATATAATACATCTCGTGTAGGGCGTTCGCCGATACCCAAGTTCACGGTCAGTGATTTTGCCTCAAGCACTTTAAATAATTTTGGATTATAAATAAACCCACAGTTGATACCACGTTCATCAGGCCCATCAAAAATAACAAATTTATAATGCCTATCTCGCAGTTTTGGACTATTCACCAAAGCCTTCAATACGGTCTCGTTCTCAACCTCTGCACAGCCCAGAAACGCAATACCATCGCTAGACTTATCCATTCCTAAGAGTGCAATAACGGTCGACAAATTTTCCACTTTTTTATTAAACACCGCTGATGAATTGGCATATGGACCATTTGGTGTAAAATCGTCATCAAGTTTATTTGGATTATTAATCGTATCGAAAAAATTTTCCAAATTATAAAAGGCGATAGCCGTATACGGACGATCTTGACCATAGCTGCAATGAGCGCTTAAAATGGCTATGAAAATAAAAAGTAGTTTCTTCATGACGAGTTTATTGAACGGGTAAAAGTATGCGATTTGAGTTACACTGATATCAAGCAATTGTTATCGTCTTTTCCACGTTTTGCGCAGTTTTCCACAATCCGTTTCATTGTAACATTCAATTAATGAGGGAAGTAATAAAAAAAGCTACATTTGTCGCCTGAAAATAGATTATGAAGCATTTATTGACCCTATTATTTCTTATTGTTTCCTCAAGTTTGTTTGCACAAACTGGCATATTGAAAGGAAAAATCATACACCAAGACACCAAACTTCCGTTTAACGAAGTAAGCATTACCTTGAAAACGGTAAAAATGATTACTACTACAAACAGCTTAGGTGAATATCAATTCTCGGGCATTCCTTACGGAACGTATGAAATGGTAATTTCGGCCGATGGTGTAAACGAAGAAATGATCAATGTGACTGTAAACAACACAATGAACGAAGTGGATGTGGTTTCGCTAAAAAGTACTACATCAACAGACCCTAATTACAATCTCGACAATTCATCAGTGAATGCAGAAGATGCTAGTTCGGAAGACCAAAGCAGCACCACGTCAACAGGCCAAAATGTATCGAGTGTCTTGAACGCATCGAGAGACGCCTATTTATCTGCTGCAACCTTCGGTTGGGGGCAATATTTTTACAGAATGCGCGGCTATGAAAACGATCAAAACACCTTATCTCTAAATGGCGCGCCGTTGAATGACCTTGAAGAAGGTGGTGTTTTTTTTAATTCGTGGAGTGGATTGAATGATGTGTTCAGAGGCCGAAATATGACATTAGGTTTGGCTGCTGGCGAATATTCATTCGGTGGACTTGGTCTCAACACAACCTTAGACGCATCGGCTTCGAATCAACGAAAAGGCACTAAAATTACGTATACGGCTACGAATCGATCGTATCGAAATCGACTTATGTTGACCCATTCATCAGGATTACAAAAAAATGGTTGGGCTTACTCATTTTCGTTCTCACGTCGTTGGGCACAAGAAGGTCAAATCAAAGGAACCTTCTATGATGCGTGGGGTTATTATGGCGCTATTGAAAAACATTTCAGAAAACAATCCATTAGCTTTATGGTTGTAGGCGCACCAATTAAGCGTGGGAAAAATGGACCTGCTACGACAGAAGCCTTCGACCTTGCTGGTTCGCATTACTACAATCCATATTGGGGTTATCAGAATGGGAAGGTTAGGAATTCAAGAATTTTGACAACGCACTCTCCATTGTTTGTATTGAGTCATGAAGCTGAACTAAGTGCACGAACATCCTTAACGTCTGCAATATCGTATCAAGTAGGCGAAACTGCTCAAACAGGAATTGACTGGCAAAATTCAAATGACCCACGTCCGGATTATTATCGATATCTCCCAAGCTATCAAGATTCAGCGTCAGCGCAACAAGCAGTGTATGATGCGATCAAAGCAGACCCAAATTTATTACAAATACAATGGGATAGCCTATATGCTGCAAATCAAAATAACGTGAATGGCGGTTATAACAATTCTATTTACATCGTTAATTCAGCGGTTGAACGTTCAAAGAGATTGAATGTGGCGGTAAACTTAAAAAGCGAATTGAATGACCATGTTACATTACATTCTGGCATCAGCTATCAACAACAAAACAACCACAATTTTCAGCGCGTCGAAGACCTAATGGGCGGGCTTTATTTCAACAATATCAACACGTTTGCCGCAAGAACATTTGGCGGCATAGTACAAAACGCAGACAAGATAAACTTACTTGACGATAATATTCAAAAGAAAGCAGGTGATATATACGGGTATGATTATAACATCCATTTTTCAAAAGCTAGTTGGTTCGCACAAGGGGTTTTCGTTTACAACAAAATAGATCTTTTCTTATCAGGCGAATTAGGTTACTCTAATTTCTACAGAGTGGGTAATAACTTGTCTGGTTTGTATACCACCAATTCATACGGAAAATCTTCAACCAATACATTTTTCAACCCTAAAGTAAAAGGGGGCGTAACGTATAAAATGAATGGCCGAAATTATTTGTATGCCAATGCTTCAATAGGTTCAAGAGCGCCGTTTGTTGACAATGTCATTATTTCTGCACGTACCCGAAATGAAATGATGGCGAATCCTGTCAATGAAAAATTCTCGAGTGCAGAAATAGGTTATCTGTTACGCTCTCCGAATGTAAAAGGCCGTCTGACATTTTTTGCCACTGATATCAAAAATGCATCTGACATCAAACGCTATTATAGTGACGTCGATTATTCATTCGTGAGTATGGCCATGCAAGGCATCAACAAACGTTACACAGGCGTGGAGTTAGGTGCTGAAGTTAAAGTGAGCCCGTCGTTTTCGGTAAACCTTGCCGGAGCTTATACTCAGGCATTTTATACAAGCCGTCCTTTCATCGATATTTATAGTGACAATCAAATCGGCACAATCAATTCAACCGTAAGCGGCGGCCGTGACACTGTGTTTATGAAAAACTACTATGTACCATCTGGTCCGCAAACAACCTTCCAAGCGGCTTTGCGTTATAACTCAAAACGTTATTGGTATGGAACCATTTCATTTAATTATTTGGCTAGAAACTATATGGATTTTGCGCCTACAGCCCGCACGAAAGATGCGGTAGATAACTTAGTGAAAGATACGCCTGAGTGGCATTCTGTCATTGATCAGAAACAACTACCTGATTTTTGCACCGTTGATTTGATGGCAGGCAAATCATTCAAAGTAAATAAGTATATCAAGACAGCCAATAATCAAACATTCCTATTGTTGAACATTGGTCTTTCAAACTTGTTGAATAACAAGAATATCAATTTGTATGGGTTTGAAAATTTACGATTCGATAAAGAGAAGCCGGAATTATTCGCACCTAAATATGCCTATGCATTGGGCATCCAATACTTTATAAATTTAAGTTTACGTTTCTAATAAATCTTCTTTAAACACGCATAAAATAATGATTATGAAAAAAATAATGTTACCTGTTATCGCTATACTCGCGTTATTAGCGATAGGCATGGGCTCTTGTGTCAAACAAAAATTTGATGCTCCACCGGATGGATCTAGCTACGATCCGAATATCCCGGTCAATAATACGATTTTGGCACTGAAAGGCCTGTATAGCGGTTCGCCCGTGATGATCGACTCTGATTATGTCATCGCTGGTGTAGTCATAGCAGATGATCGTTCAGGTTCCTTCTATAAGCAAATCATCATTCAAGATACCACAAGTGGCATTGTTATTTTGTTAGGACGAAGCTCAGGATTATATACCGACTATCCAATCGGCCGTAAAATATATGTACGTTGCAAAGGCCTTTATTTAGGCGCCTATGGAGGCTTTATCCAACTTGGATACACGCCTGATATTACCAACTCATTGAGCGACATCCCGTCTGCGTTGATACCGAAATTTATCGTAAAAGCAAACACAGGTAATGTAGTCACTCCGGTGAGTGTGACTATCAGTCAACTTTCAAGCGTAGCAACAGCCGCTAAAATGCTTGGCACATTAATTCGCATTGATAGCGCTGAATTTGTGCAAGCTGAAGTGAATTCACCGTACGCTCAAGACCCAAGCATCGCTTCAGGCACAGACAGACGTCTTGAAGATTGTGCTGGCAAAACCATCGTAGTAAGAATGAGTGGTTATGCAAATTTCAGAAATGTATTAATCCCGGCAGGTAAAGGTCCTTTGACCGCTATTTACTCGCGTTATAATTCGACGCCACAGTTATTAATTCGTGATACGTTTGATGTTAATATGAGAGCTCCTCGTTGTGGTGGTGTTGTTATTCAACCTGCTGTTGATATAACAATTGACAGTTTAAGGAAATTACATAATAGTTTGGTTTCAATCAATGCAAAGGCATTTAAAATCCATGGCGTGATTACTTCAAGTCGTTCTGATTCTAGTATTTCTAAAGGCAATCTCTTTATTCAAGATGAAAGCGGCAAGGGCATAATTGTTTACTTTGGTCAAAATGAAATAAATAAACAACTCGGAGATTCGGTTGTAATCGAATTAGATTCTTTAGTAACATATGCCGGCGTAATGGAAGCTAAAGCAACACTTTCTAAAATGACAAAAATTGCTAGCGGAAAAACAGTCCAGTCTAAACTAATTACGCTTGCTGATTTGAATGCTGATTTGAATCAAACCTTACCAAAAGACAGAAAATATGAATCTGTCTTAGTTCGAGTAGCGAATTGCACCATCAGCGGAACCCCTGCAACTTTCTCTGGTCCGAATGTAGCCGACAGAAGTAAAACAGTGAGCGATGGCACAGGAACAATTACTATGTACTCTCAATCAACCGAGCCATGGAAAAGTACCCTATTCCCCACAGGAATAGTAACAATAACAGCCGTCGCTTCAAAATTCAACACAACCAACCAACTTCAATTAAGGAAAACAACAGAAGCTCAATAAACTTATACAAAACTTAAAACTTAAACATGAGAAAATTAATATTAGTATCCCTTTTAACATTGGCTTTCGGGTATAAGCCAAACGCACAAGTCGTTATTACATCATTAGGTACGCCTTACACACAAAATTTTGATGCCTTATCAAACGACACAATTTTCACGACCGCTCATCCGATAACACCATTGACAGGTTGGGCTATCTTTGAAAAAGGCACAAGTAGTGCAGTAGATCAACAATATAAAGTCAGTAACGGTTCTCGAAATAATGGAGAAACTTACAGCTATGGCGATTCAACGTCTACCGACCGAGCCTTAGGAAGTCTTGCATCAGGCACGAATCTTCCGGCATTTGGTGTGGTTTTTCAAAATAATACCGGAGCAGATATCACTGACTTGACCATCTCCTATAAAGGTGAGCAATGGCGTTCAGGTGATACTTCAACAACATTGATCGATTCATTGATATTTGAATTCTCAACAACAGCCACTGGCATCAATGATTCAACAGCCACTTGGAATCCAATTGCTGCACTGATGTTCAACTCGCCTAATATGGTTGCTACAACTGCAGGCGCATTAAATGGCAATATCGCGCCAAATTTTGCTACGAAATCTGGTACGATCTCGGTACTAATCGCGAATGGAAGTAAAATTTCATTACGTTGGAGAGATGTCAATAAAGCGGGTAGTGATGACGGCCTTGCCATCGATGACCTGAGCGTTAATTTCGCAGCAAGCGGCAATCCAAAGCCTTCTATCATTGCATTCACGCCAGCTGATGATGCAACACTTGTTAGTCCTGCTGTGTCTAGCCTAACCATGACCTTCGACCAACCTATTATTTCTGGCAATGGTGATATCACAGTTAAGAATTTAACAGATGCGTTACAACAAATCATTCCGGTTAGTTCAACGTCAATCGCCGGCGCTGTTGTTACGATTCCTGGCATTACGTTAGTATCAGGGAAACAATATGCTGTTAATTTTGATAGTACATGTTATACAAGCAGCACATCATCTAATTCGTATGGTATTTATGACAATACAACGTGGAATTTCTATACACAACCTAACGGATTGTTTGATGTAAAAGCGAACAATCTTGAGATGCATATGATGGGTTCTAATGCTATTTCATTCAACTTATCAAATAATGAAGTACTTACACTTTCAATTGTTGATATGAATGGTAAAATAATAAGCCGTCAGATGGTAAATGGTCACACAGGAGAGAACATAATTTCTCTTTCGAATCAAGCATTCGCCAACGGCATGTATTTCGTAACCATCACAAATGCCTCGATCAAAGGCAGTGTAAAATTCAACAAACAATAATATAACGTTCTATTCGTTTACAAGCCGTCCTTCATCGGGCGGCTTTTTTTATACACCTCAATAGCTTCACGAGAAATAGTTGATATAAAAAGGCCACTATCTTATAAACGATGTAGTATATTTAACTTTTAACAATCTGGTGTTACAGCAATATTTAAATTGGAAATCAACCTTGGTACTCATAGCGGTAGCGATTGCGTCTACGTCGTTATATTATGCCAATAACCTAACAAAAAAACTGGCGACCGAAGAACGGAATAAAGTTGTTTTTATAAGCCTGGCATTGGAAACCGTAGCCAAAAGCACAGAGAGTGACATCATCTTGGCGACATCCATCATTGAAAAGAACACCACCATTCCGTTGATACAAACTGATTCGAAAGACAGCATCCTCACCTTCAATAATATCGATTCGGGTTCAGCAAGTAAGCCCAAACTCAAGGAGATATTACAGGAATTGAAAGCCATGCACAATCCCATTCAGATTAGTATTTCTGATGTCGAAAAACAACACGTGTACTACGGCGAATCACAGCTGTTAAAGGAACTCAGATACTTCCCGTATATCTTACTGATTATACTTTTTCTTTTTGTGCTCATTGTCGTTTCATATATCAATACAACGGGTCGTCATATTCAAGACAGAGTTTGGGTTGGCATGAGTAAAGAAACAGCGCATCAGTTAGGCACGCCATTGACCTCACTTCTGGCTTGGATTGAATATTTGAAGACAACCCAAATCGAGACGAAGGCGCTTGAGGAAATGCAAAAAGATGTTGACCGATTACAATTGATAGCCGACAGATTTTCGAAAATTGGCAGTGTCCCCAAACTATATGACGAGAATTTACTCGAACGTCTTTGGTTTGAATGCTCCCAGGTTTGCTTTTTTAGGTGGTTATTGGTGTGCGCGATGACAGTTCCTAAGTGAGGACAGTATATATGCTAGATAGTGAGATGGTCGAAAAAGAGAAGAATTTATTAGAAGCAGTGAAGCTATCCAAAGAACAAAATGACGACTCGCTTATTTTAAAGCTTACTGATCTTGCAAATTTTTACCGCACCGAGAAGCAAATCGAGAAATTGGTCGCCGTTGTTGAAGAAAGGCACAGTGTAAAAATTCAGAAAGGCGACGGACCCAGTTCAGATTTGCTTGGCTTGGCTTCTGATCTTGCAGAGAATGGTCAAATCAACAGGGCTTTGGCTATTCTCGATCGAGCCAAATCTGAGTATGATTCCCAAGGTGTCAGTGATGACGAGCTGGAACGAG
>CAIRSV010000258.1 GCA_903881265.1 uncultured Bacteroidota bacterium | reverse complement strand
CTATCGGACCAATAACATAGAGAGAGAAAAGAAAGCGCCGAAAGAATCGCCAACCTATGGCAAGAACATCATCTCATTTTCACCATTACAGATTGTTCTCACCGACGTTGAACAATCTTCGCCGGATGTAGCGGTGGCATTTGCCTATGAGCGCATTTTCAATAATAACCTTGTCGCCTTTCGATTACCGGTGAGCCTTTCCATGAAAAACAATTTCTTTTATATCATGCCAACGCTGAAGTTGTATCCGAGAAAGCAAGGCATTGTTAAATATGCTGTCGGCCCTCAATTATTATTCGGTTCAGGTGATGGTACCTATCAGGATTATTATCAGGATCCTGTCTCATTCATGACATGCACGAAAGCCATTACAATCAACCGTCGTCAAGTTGGATTTCTTATTAATAATAGTGTAAACTTTACCATTGCCAAAGCCTTCTATGTAGGGCTCGATGCGAGCTTAGGCCTTATCTATTACGACAATCTGCCGAAAAATAGTTACAATTACTTCAGTTCAAACCAGATACTGTACACCACTCAGAATTCAAGAATTAGTTCAGCGTTTCAGTTAAATTTCAGCATGGGTTATAGGTTTTAGTCAACTGATCAACGATTGTGTTGTAACCTTCGAAAAATTGATTAGACCACCTCAACTCTTGTTGAAATCTAAATAAAAATTATCCTATTTCTACCTTACATTCTTCATTCGTTGTACGTCTTTAGATTTATTTCATAATTATACATCATGGCGACAACGTTTCTTTATCATTATCTGATCGATATTCACTCAAAGCGGACCTTTCCCGCTGAAATACAAATCGAACAAGGCACGATTCTATCGGTCACGGAAACCGAACGTCCTTGCGAACATTTTATTCTACCCGGATTAATCGATTCGCATATCCATATTGAAAGTTCAATGTTAATCCCGTCTGAGTTTGCCCGAATAGCCGTCAAACATGGCACCGTAGCCACCATCAGCGACCCGCATGAAATCGCTAATGTGTGCGGCATTGACGGTGTCAATTACATGATAGACAATGCCAAGAAAGTCCCTTTTAAATTTCATTTCGGCGCACCTTCTTGTGTACCTGCAACCACATTCGAAACGGCAGGTGATAGTATTGATGCAATAAAAATAGATGCCTTACTGCAACGTAATGATATTTATTTCCTGTCAGAAATGATGAATTATCCAGGTGTACTTTTTCAAGACGACGAAGTCATGAAAAAAATCGCGTTTGCCAAGAAACATTCTAAACCTGTGGATGGACACGCGCCAGGTTTACGAGGTGAGAAAGCACAACACTATATTGAAGCTGGTATTAGTACCGACCATGAATGTGTTACCAAAGAAGAAGCCCTTGACAAATTGCAATTTGGGATGAAGATTCTGATCCGAGAAGGCAGTGCCGCTAAGAATTTTGATGCCCTGATTGATTTGCTGCATGATTTCGAAAACGAAATGATGTTTTGCTGCGATGACAAACACCCCGATGAATTGATGTTGTATCATATCAACGATCATGTAAAACGGGCACTAGCCAAAGGCATCGATTTATATAAAGTGTTGCGTGCCGCCTGTCTCAATCCTGTCTATCATTACAACCTCCCGGTAGGCTTGCTCCGCAAAGGTGATCCGGCAGATTTCATCGTGATTGATAACCCTGATAATTTCAACATATTGAAAACAGTGATCAATGGCGAAGTCGTTTTTGAAGATGGCGAATCAAACATCGAGTCGATAGAAGAAGGCGTCATCAACAAATTTAACTGCCAAGAAAAAAATCCGCGTGACGTTGAAATACACGTAGAGCATATCCCATCTCTGATTCGCGTAATTGAAGCGTTGGAAGGTCAGCTCATTACAAGAACGATGCTAACGTCGCCTACAATCGCTCATCATAAAATCGTCAGTGATGTCGAAAAAGATGTGTTGAAAATAGTGGTCGTCAATCGCTATACAGAGGCGCCGGTGGCAAAAGCATTCATTACACATTTCGGATTAAAAAGAGGCGCTATTGCGAGTACGGTGGCGCACGATAGTCATAATATCATTTGCGTGGGCGTTGATGACATATCTATTTGCAAGGCCGTGAACGCCTTGATCAAAGTTCTTGGCGGCATTGCCGTTGCGGACGAAACAACACTTGATGTCATGGCGCTGCCAGTTGCTGGTTTAATGAGTAACGAAAAGGCAGAAGTGGTTGCCGAAAACTATGCAGCGATTGACAAGCAGGCAAAAAAACTTGGCACAACACTCACGGCACCTTTCATGACGCTTTCCTTTATGGCGCTGCTCGTGATTCCACAATTAAAACTAAGTGACAAAGGATTGTTTGATGGAGAACAGTTTGTATTTGTTGATGTAGGAGTGGATGCTTAAAAAACTTTTCGCGCAGCACAAGAAATTCTGTGACTACAATGTATATTTATCCAATGAAGAAACTCATTATCGTATGCCTTTGTTTCATAACAGTTCAGGCATTCGCACAATTACCCGAAACTGACATTTATCTTTTTGATATAAAGCGCAGTCCGAAAGGATTGAACGTAATGACACCAAAAATGATTTCAACGACATCAGGATATAACAATCAACCTTACTTTTCACCAGATGAAAAATACTTGTATTTTGTCAGTTCAGTTGATAGCACCAATACCGAAATCTATCGGTATAATTTGAAGCGAAAAAAATCTCGTCGTATCACACATACGCATGAACCTGAGTTTTCGCCTCGATATACACCCGGCATGGATGGTCTATCTTATGTTAGTGTGGAGAGAGATAAAACCACGCAGCACTTTTACGTCAGCTCGTTGAAAGGTAAAAAACCAACGTTGATAGCACCCGAACTTAAAACCATCGGCTATTATGAATGGATTTCTGACATTGAGTTTCTGACCTTTGAATTACCTGAACCGTTTTACTTTGTACGACATAATATAGCCTTAGGCCGAACTGATACACTTGCGCAACATATCGGTCGCACGTTTTATAATCTCCGTACAAAAAACAAGATTGTCTTTGTCGACAAATCAGATTCACTCCATTGGAAATTAAGAACAATGGCACCTGAAAATCTAAGAGTCTCCAGAAAAAAAACCGGCCCGATAGAAAATCCGATATTATCTGAAACACTGCCTGGTGAAGAAGATTATTGTTTTATGCAAGATGGGAGTCTGCTTATGGGGCATGATGGCGCTTTGTTCTACAAAAAAAATCCATTCCGTTATCCTGAATCAGCATGGATACAGTTAGCCGATTTGAAACCGTTCGGGATTAAACAATTTTACAGAATGGCGGTTTCACCTGACAATACGAAGATGGCCATAGTAGTCTATAAAGGAACGAAACCTTAATGCTATTTCAAATTGTCATCAGACAACGTAGCCTCAGGGATGAATCAAGCAACGAACGTTGGTTAAACTTCTTTATATCAAATCGGTCAATGGAGCCGTCTTATCGATAAATCAGTTGGGTGTATGCCCCATATTTCTTACTTTTAACGCTCATTCAGTTCCACACGACGCATGCGAAGAAAACTCTTCTTAGTCCTATTGTTGACAACAATCTTTTGGGTTTCCAAAGGGCAGGCGTCTTGGGAATCATTCGGACAAAACAGGGTACAATACAGAACCTTTGAATGGAAATATTTCGACAGTATCCACTTCCGTGCCTTGTATTATGATTATGGCAAAGCCAATGCGCTCTATGCAGTGAGCATAGCCGAACAAGAATTAGCCCATATCGTGTATATGATGGGCGGGCGATTAAATAAAAAACTTAATATCATCCTTTATAACACTTTTGGCGATTATCGTCAGACCAATCTCGGGCGCAAGAATGATGAACTCAATGCGGCTAATGGTGGTAAGTTGGATGTAGCAGGCGATTATATCGCTGTCTATTTCAATGGTGATCACGAGGCCTTACGAAAACAAATCCGCAGCGGTATCGCCAAAGTGATTAAAGACAATATGCTCTTTGGTGATAATCTAAAAGATGTGGTGAAGAATGCTGTGCAGATGAACTTACCTGAATGGTATACCTTGGGTTATGTCTCCTTCATTGCAAATGAATGGTCGGGCGAAAATGATGCCCTCATAAAAAATAGTCTCTCACTCAAAGGAAAAAAACACATACTCGATCTAGCCCTTTCTGATCCTGCTATTTATGGTCAATCCTTTTGGCATTTCATTTCAGCAACGTATGGAGAAAATTATATCTCCAATATACTCTACCTGACACGATACAGAAAAAGTGTGAGCAGTGCGATTGAAAGTGTTTTTAAAAAACCATCGAACGAACTTTATGAGGAATGGGAATTATTTTATCAACCTCCAATACAAGCACAAGGTTCAGACATTGATTCAATTGCCGGACGTTCGTTGTATACGAGTATCAAGAATAAGACCAATGCACAATACAGCCATATAGTAGCATCTCCAAGCGGACGTGAAATAGCCTTTGTAGAAAAGAAAGATGGTCAATTCAAAATTTATATACAAGATGTAAAATATAATAAAGCCTACCTCATTATCGAAGGTGGCATGCGGGCCATGGAAGAATTAGCTGACCCTGATTATCCTATTCTTTGTTGGAGTCCAAGCGGCAACAAGATGGCTGCTTTATATCAGCAACGAAATGTGCTAAACCTGCGAATATTCACTACCGGAAAACGGATTATGGAGAAACGCTCAATTCCTCGTCGGAAAGTTGACCGCATTACAGGTATGTGTTTTATGCGTGATGAAAATTCGTTAGCGATTACAGCGATTAAAAAAGGACAAAGTGATTTGTATACATTAACCATTAAAAACAATAAATTCGAGGCAATCACCAATGATATTTTTGATGAAAAAAATCCCCGCTTTGTCGAAAACGGAACGTCTACGGGCATCCTATTTTTATCAAATCGTACGAGTCGTTATATCAATCAAAGCGATAAAATTGATGAATACAAACAACACTTCAACCTCTATCTCTATGACCCGAAACGCGGTACTAATCTCGTTCCATTAAGTAATACAAGTGGCAGCATCAATTACCCTATGCAATGGGGGCTTGAACAATATAGTTATCTTGAAGACCTTAACGGGACACTGAATCGAAAGATTGTATCCATTGAAAAAAACGGCACCTCACCCGATACCTTTTCAACGACAAATGCCCGACCGGTGCCATTTAGTATTCTAGGGCAAGACTATCTGCAGAAAAATGGTAGCGTCATAGAAGTCACAAAAGAAAAACGAAATTCTTTGATCTACAGTGCGCCTTTCGCTGTATTAAAAGATCAGCAAGAAAAATATGAGAACGAATTAAAAAATCAACTTGATACTAGTCTGATCATTTCAACTAGCAACAGTGAGTCTGTGGTATCTGAGTACATCACACCATTTAATAGTGCAACAGATTCGACCGTGCTACTTGATAACATTTTTTCGTCTACACGAAAAAACACTTCGCGCTATAATACATTCAATACGGCCTCAATAAGCAGTAAGCCTAACGTGTACAAGTCGACCTTCTATCCCGATTTCATTCAGACGACAATCGATAATACATTACTGTTTACGCGTTATCAACCTATCGACAATCAATACAACAATCCACCGCTGTATCTTTTTTCTACATTTACGCTCACCGATGTAATGGAAGATTATAAAATCACAGCGGGTGCTCGTCATGAACTCAATATAAGCTCACCTCTTGAATATTTTTTAAAGTATGCTAATTTCCGACGACGTGCCGATTGGGGGATCGTGTATTATCATAGCAGTCAGCAAGCGATTGTGAATGCGCCACCTTCTTCTATCCTACCATATCAAGGTGTGCTTTCAAAAAAAGGAATGGATTTCATTCAATCCAATGTCACATATCCATTGGATATGCTAAAAAGCATCCGCCTGCAGTTTGGCATACGATACGACCGAACAAGATACCTTGCACAAGACCAATACACAATCGAAATTCCAAGTTTAAAACAATACACGATAGTAAGTCATGTTGAATATGTCTATGACAATACAATTAATCCGATGCTCAATATTTGGAAAGGCACTAGAGCTAAATTTTTTGCCGACTACATGTATACTTTCAACAATAAACTAACTGGCTATTTGAACATCGGTTATGATGCACGAAATTATCTTCCACTCTATAAGAATATCATTTTAGCAAGCCGTATCGCAGGCGCACATAGTTTGGCTAAAACAAAAGTATTGTATTATCTCGGCGGCGTAGATAATGCGATCTATTCAGGCCCGGATGCGGCCGGCATTACCTCATCAGCTATTGGCACTAGCGCTTTTCAGTCGCTTGCTACAAACCTAAGAGGGTATAAACAAGGCGCACGAAAAGGAAGTAGTTTTATGGTACTCAATGAAGAGATACGTATGCCGGTATATAATACCTTTTTCAATCGACCGATTAAATCAGGATTTATTCGCAACCTTCAATTGATTGCATTTGCCGACGCAGGCATCACAATGAAGGGCATCCTACCGACATCCGAAAATATTGTGAATCCGATACGTATACGCGACGACCAATCGAATGTTTCAGTGTATATCGACCGATCTGCGGCATTAGGTTATGGCTTCGGTTTGCGTTCACGTTTTCTGGGTTATTTTCTACGAACAGATTTTGCGTGGAATCTAGGCGGCGGTAAAAAACCGATGTATCATATTTCCCTTGCCACCGATTTTTAATGTAGCGAATGAACATAAAAAAGTTACATATAATAACTTATACTGTCAGAAATTTGCTGTTAGTGTTGCTATTGTTGATTAGAGCACAGTATTCATTTTCACAAGTCGCCTCAGACAGTTTGCACACCATCAACGATTCGCTTGCGATCAATACAACATCCATCAAACTATCCCAAGACAGCGCGGCTGCATCGGCTGCGAAAGTAGTTCATACAACCCCACCACAGAACAAAGGCAAACATACACTGGAAGGCATTATCAAGGATTATACAACGAATGAACCCTTGTCGTTTGCGACCGTTAGTTTCCCTGGAAAAAATATCGGTACAAAAGCAGATGCTGACGGAAAATTTATGTTTGAATTCGATGGCTTTCCATCGGATAGCATTCGTATTTCTACGATCGGTTATACCAAACAAAGTATCCATATCAATACCAACTTGCGGTATCAGTTTTTAAAAATTGAGATGGAACGTTCGTCAATACAAATGAAAGATTTTGTAATGAAGGTATCAAGAGACCCAGCACTCGCACTTGTTAAAAAAGTGATTAAGAATAAATCGATCAATAATTATGATAAGGCTGAAAATTACAGCTATGAAGTGTATAACAAGCTAGAGATGGATATCAATAAGATTCCAAAGGTGGCGTTCAAGTCGTCATTGATTCTGAAGAAATTTGACTTCGTGCAAAATTTTATTGATTCAACGAGTGAAGAAAAACCGTTTTTGCCGTTGTTCTTGACTGAAACCATCTCGGATTATTATTATCAGAAACGACCGAAAAAAATAAAAGAATTTATTAAAGGTTCGCGCATATCAGGGTATAAAAATCAAAGTGTAAGTCAGATGTTGGGTTCGATGTATCAGAATATCAATGTGTATGACAATGCTATACCCATTTTCAATGTAGCGTTTATAAGCCCTATCGCGAGTGATGCACCTTTATTTTATCGTTATCAACTCACCGATACACAGTTGTTTAATGGACGAACTTGTTTCCATGTGGCCTTTACACCGAAGCGAAGCGGTGAGCATACATTCAATGGCGATATGTGGATCCACGACACAGATTATGCCTTGCAGAAAATCAATATGATTGTGGGCAAAGAACAAAATATAAATTGGGTCAACAAGGTGACTTTGATGCAGGAATTTACGTGCTTTGAAGATACACTTTGGTTCTTAACGAAGGATAAGTTTTATGTCGATTTCCTTCCACCGCATGGCGATAAAATTGCCGGCTTTCTTGGACGAAAGACAACCACGTATAAACATATTGTCGTCAACAATGCGCATATCAGTGATGTTGTGAATGATAAAAAAAATAAAGATGATCTTGAAATCGGTAAAGACGCACTTAATCGAAATGAAGATTATTGGAACCAAGTACGACATGATTCGTTATCAAAAAATGAAAAGTCGATTTATAAAATGATCGATACCATACAGGGTCTTCCGATCTATAAGAAATATTATTCGCTCATTTATCTATTGGCAACAGGCGTCAAAGATGTTGGTCCACTTGAAGTAGGCTTCATCTATAATTTATATACCCGCAATACCATTGAAGGCACTCGCTTCCGATTTACATTGGGCACTACACCGAAGCTATTCAAAAACATATATTTACAAAGCTATGTAGCCTATGGCATGGACGACCAACGTTTTAAATATATGGGAAGTGCCTTATGGTTACTCAACAGAAAACCAAGGACCTATATTTACGCCGAATACAAACATGACCTAGATTATAATGTCAATCAATATGATGATGCCGGCTCATTCGATAATGTATTCAGCGCCATCGGACGCAAGCCTAATGTCCCTTGGAAGCTAGCGTTTGTTGACAAACAACGAATCGAATTTTACAAATCAACACTCAACGGTTTTGCTATTCAGCTCTCGGCTGAACGTAAGAAATTTACCCCTTATGCACCACTGCCCTCTGCTGGTATTTTCTATTCGAGCGATAATATAGGCAGTCGTTCGGTGACAAATAATGAGTTCGGAGCCGAGCTTCGTTTTGCTTACAAAGAGCGTTTTGTCGAAGGCAATTATTATGTCACAAGTTTGGGTACTAAATATCCTCGTATGAAATTATATGCGGGTAAAGGAATCAAGAATTTCATCGGCGGCAATTACAATTTTACCAAAGTACGATTTACCATTTCTGATAATTTCAATATCCATCATGCAGGTTCTGTCTATTATAATTTATTTACTGGTAAAACATTCGGCACCTTACCCTATACATTACTCGAAGTGCATCCAGGAAATGAATTTTATTATTATGATCCGCACACATTCAATATGATGTATCGCTACGAATATATCAGTGATGCCTATGTCGGTGCGATTATGGAACATTCATTGGGAAGTTTGTTTTTTAAATACATCCCTTATGTCAAAAAAATGAAAGTGCGTACATTTTGGAATGCGAAGACGGTGTACGGTAGTTTGTCGCAAGCAAATCAGGCATTGAATCTCAATCAAGGCTATAATTTTCAGACCTTACGAAAGAGTCCGTATCTCGAAATTGGCACCGGTATAGAAAATATTTTCAAGGTCTTACGCGTTGATTTTGTTTGGCGTGTTCTTCCGTATCGCAGTCTGAATGATTCACCAGCTAGGCGATTCGGTGTGTTCGGCAGCTTGAAGTTTGCGTTCTAATACAAGTGATCCGTCAGATGCGTTGGCAATGCCTGGACGTTTCAAAAGTTGTATTGTGTCAACGAAAATAAGATCGCAGATGTTCAATGCTAAACCCGAAGCTTCATCCTGTGCTCCTTTGTTTTCTTTTGTTATATTTGCCACCAAAATAATCCATCGTGCTTACGCTACAATCTTTTACCTACGGCCCCTTTCAGGAAAACACCTATGTGCTCTATAATGAGCACAACGAAGCCATCATCATCGATCCAGGGATGTATGAACTGAATGAATTCGATGCATTTTTTAGCTATCTGAGCGAGATGGATCTCAAACCGACATTATTGCTCAATACGCATACCCATATTGATCACATTTTTGGTAATGCGGCTGTGGTGATGAAGTATAAAGTTCCGTTGGCTTTTCATGAACTTGACAAGCCAGTATTCGATCATCAGCTAACAGCGCGAGCGATGTATAATCTTACGTTTGTGCCTTCACCAGCGCCCGATTATTATCTGAAAGAGAATGAATTGGTTACGCTAGGTAGCGATAGCTTACAGATTTTACTTTGTCCGGGTCATTCACCGGGCAGTGTTTGTTTTTATCATAAGGAGCAACAATTTGTCATCGGTGGCGATGTGCTTTTTCAGCAAAGTATAGGCCGAAGCGATTTGCCTGGCGGTGATTATGATACGCTTATCAACAGCATACATACGCAACTTTTTACCTTGCCTGATGAAGTGTCGGTCTATAGCGGACATGGCCCAAAAACTAGTATAGGTTTTGAAAAAATGAATAACCCTTTTGTGGGGAAAAATTAAATCATTCGTCAACTTGTTATCCGTAAACATGGCTGCATGAAAAAATATTGGATCTTCATCGGATTGTTTTTAATCGGATTCATAGTCTCTGGTTTTCAACCACATGATTATTTCACTTGGATTCTTGAAGTCTTTCCTAGTATGATCGGATTGATTGTATTGACGATCACATTCAGAAAATTCAGGTTCACTGATTTAGCCTATGTGCTCATCTTACTGCACTGTTATATTCTGTTCGTTGGCGGTCACTATACCTATGCCGAAGTACCGCTCTTCGATTGGATTAGAGACAGCTTGCACCAAAGCCGCAACAACTACGACAAAGTTGGACATTTTGCGCAAGGTTTTGTACCTGCGGTCATTGTCAGGGAAATCTTCATCAGAAAAGCTATCGTAAAAAAAGGTGCATGGCTCAGCCTATTAACGATATGTGTTTGTTTAAGTATCAGTGTCTTTTATGAATTTCTGGAATGGTTTGTGGCCATTTCATCCGGGCAATCAGCTGACTCGTTTTTAGGAACACAGGGCGATGTTTGGGATACGCAATCAGACATGTTCATGGCCTTTATCGGTGCAACAAGTATGACCATATTGGTAGCACGCATTCATGATCATCAAATTCACAAGGCCGGAACGAATGCCTAGTGCTACCCTCCATGTCTTATTTGCCCCAACCCAACCAATCGTTTGCATTTGCATACACCATCAGCAGAAGTAGAAAAATCATACCCGCCATTTGTGCATACTCAAGAAATTTTTCATTTGGCTTACGACGAGTAATCATTTCGTATAATGTAAACATCACATGACCACCATCGAGCGCTGGTATCGGCAATAAATTCATAAAGGCCAACACGATAGAAAGGAAGGCCGTCATATTCCAAAACGATTCCCAATCCCAGCTAGCCGGAAAGGCATTAGCAATCGCTTTAAAACCACCTAAGCCTTTGTAAGCGCCTGTCTTTGGACTTAATATCAATCTAAACTGATCGATATAGGCAGTCAGCTTATCCATCGTTTTATGCCAACCGGCAGGAAACGATTCAAAGAAGCCATAGTTCTTGGTTTCAATCGTGAGAATGCCCATGCTTTTTAGTTTCTCAAGATCGTGAATATAGGGGATGCCTAATTTTTTATCCTCCATCATTTTAGAGCGAATGGTGATTTCGCTACCGCTTCTATCGATAAGCAGGGTGGCAGAATCCGTCGTTGTTTGTCGAAGCAAAGGTCCTATCTCATCAAAGAAAGTAACAGGTATTCCTTCCACAGCTTTGATGATATCGCCTTCTTTCACACCTGCGTCAAGGGCATTTGATTTACCCACTCCTTCAAACGAGCCTATGATTGCTGGCATACGAGGTTCAAACAAGATCGCACTTTTCATGTTATTCTTGCGCTCCACCAACGAGCCTATCATATCT
>CAIRSV010000257.1 GCA_903881265.1 uncultured Bacteroidota bacterium | reverse complement strand
CCGTGGTCAGCCACTCGCTTTTTTGATTTTACTTGATTATCTGTCTTAATATCTTCTGTCAATTCAGTCACTTTTTATTTTAATATTTTCAGTCGTCGAAGTTACTTTTTTTTGTCCGACTGTTTGTCAGTGGGTTCGGGAAAATGGCTCTTTTGGTTTTTCAGTCTTAGGCTATGTGTCGGCAAAAACCAAATGTGCCATTTGTGTGTCGTCTATTTTTTCACACTGCCCGACAACGTTTTGCCGCATAGGCCTAGTGCTGGCATTCAAAGGTACTTCGCAGAAATTAAGAACCAAACGATCAGATGATAAACTTCGACTGCACAGCGATATCGCCCGCATTAGGCTTATGCGCTGTTGGCGATAGCTTTTATTTAAGACTATCAATTTCGCATATAAAATTTCCAATCTTAAATTTTGTAGAATAGCTCAAGGTAGAAATTTCTGTTACTGTAGAATAGTAGGTCATGCCTACAAGAATATCCGCCATTGGTTGTGTAACTCGATTATAATTATGTCCATAAATGAAATATTTCTTATCACTACTTTCTGATAAGGTTGATGCAAGTTCTTCACTCATAAGGCCAATTACATCGAAACCTAATTCATTAGAAAGCATTGTGTCTACTTCATATTGATTGTCAGCATAAAACTGTACAATTGCCCCTTTCCCATGAGGGTTCTTTTTTATCTTGAAAATTTTCAAAGGAACATCCTCTAAATATTTTTTTTTGTATAAGCTGTCAATAGTCTTCCTTAATTCTATTGTTGCTTTATCTCTTATCATTTCGTTATCTTGGTAGTTAGGGTACTTAGAGAAGAAAATATTCTCAAGATACTTGTCAATTTTCCTTTTAGGAATTTCATTTGTTACCTGTCCATTATTCGGAGTGCCTGTTTGTCCGCATGAAATAATTACTAAACATATTAGGGTTGCTATTGATATTCTCATAGGTAATATTTTTTGTTTTATTCGTCTAAAGTTACCGCCAACTCGTTTATACTCGCAACCTTAAAACGCGTATACATCCTATTGTTGGTGTGCTTATTGCTATTCGTTTGCGTGTTCGAAAATAACTTTTTTTTACAATGAATCAAACAGTATAATCAGTATAAATTCTTTTTAGAACCAGTAAAGGCCTTGTTTCAAGGTGGCTTTAGTGCAATATCGATGAGGTGATGCTGCTGCGTTACCTAGCTCAAGCTGAACGGTGCCATCGCCACCTTGCCGAATAAGGTAACACCGCTGACCCCAAAAAATTATTCAAGTAGTTTATCCATCAACTTGTTCTTACTTTTGCGCTGTGATTTCAAAGTCTACCATACAAAAAGTGAATGATGCAGCCGACCTACTCGATGTGGTTGGTTCGTTTATTAAGCTAAAGAAACGTGGCGCCAACTATTTGGGCAATTGCCCTTTTCACAACGAAAAAACACCGTCGTTTACAGTATCGCCTAGCAAGGGCATTTATAAATGTTTCGGTTGCGGCAAAGCAGGTAATGTCATCACCTTTGTGCAAGAGCATGAAAAACTTTCATATCCCGAATCTATCACATGGCTTGCCAAACGCTATCATATTGAAGTAGAGCAAACCGAACTTTCAAACGAAGCAAGAGAGCAACAGCAGATTGAGGAAAGTCTGCGAATAGTAAACACATATGCAACCACTTACTTCAATACCATACTGACTGATACAGCGGAAGGACAAGCTATAGGCCTTTCGTATTTTCAGGAACGAGGCTTCAGAAAAGAAACCATCGAAAAATTTCAGCTGGGTTATTGTCTCGAAGACCGCGACGCGTTGGCGAAGGAAGCCATTGAAAAGGGATATAGCAAAGAGCTGTT
>CAIRSV010000256.1 GCA_903881265.1 uncultured Bacteroidota bacterium | reverse complement strand
GGCTTTAATTATTAAGCACCAAAAGTAAGATGTAGTTTAACACAATGCATCAATTCGAAAGGATAAATCAATTTTTAACAAAACGTTCCACTATTTTGATAATTCAATTTTAGTTTGATACTTTACACTAAATTTTAAACGACATGGATATACGAGCCCCCTTTAACTTACATCAATGGATTGAAGAAAATAGGCATTTACTGAAACCTCCTGTAGGGAATAAAAATCTTTATCCAGAGGGCGGCGATTATATCGTTATGGTTGTGGCCGGTCCAAATGCTCGTAAAGATTATCACTACAATGAAACGGAAGAATTGTTCTACCAACTTGAAGGTCATATCGTGATTAAATTGCAGCAAAATGGTCAGATGGTTGAAATGAAATTAGGCCCCGGCGATATGTTTTTGCTTCCTGCGAATACACCTCACTCACCTGGACGCAGCGAAGGTTCAATTGGGCTTGTGATTGAGCGTGTCAGGAAAGGAAAAAATTTGAAAGATGGTTTGATGTGGTTCTGCGAAAATTGTAATCATACCTTGTATGAAGTCTACTTTGAATCAGATAATATTGAAACCGATTTTCAGGCTCACTTTAAGATTTATTACAATTCTGAAGAACATAGAACCTGCAAAAAATGTGGAACCATTATGGAGACCGATCCAAGATTTATAGGCTAACAAACCTTAATTGTCAGAATTGCGTCTTTTTTCCCGACGAGAATTTTTTATTTACAGAAAAGAATTTACCTTTATCAACGAAACTAGAAATTAAATTATATACCATGCGAAAAATTATTTTAGCCATTGCGACCTTTCTGTCTTTAGCAGCTAATGCACAGGATGTCCATTTTACTCAATATTTTACTTCGCCATTAACATTGAATCCTGCGAATACAGGGTTGGTTAATTGCGATTGGCGTATTTCAGGCAATTATCGTACGCAGTGGGCTAGCGTCAACGCGACTCCGTATTTAACAGGAACCGTTTCATTTGATATAGCGACGTTAAAAGGGAAACTCAACGGTGACGGTCTTGGCGTTGGTGTTATCGGATTGTATGATAAATCGGGTACAGGGGCATTGCAAAATGTAACCACTGGATTGTCATTAGCGTATCACAAACGACTTAGCGCTGATGATGAAAAACCTCAAAACTTATCATTAGGTGTTCAAGGCTTTATGGTTCAGAAGAGTATCGATTTTAATAAATTGAAGTTTGAAGATCAATATGACCCTGCCACTGGCGGTACGCCGTACACAACGAAAGAAAATTTCGGAAATGCAGACTTAACGTACGCTGATTTCAATGCAGGTATTATGTATTCTGGCTATGTGAATGAACGATCTAATATGTATGGTGGTATCTCTTATTATCATATTACGCAGCCAACAGAGAATTTTCTGACAAATGGCGGCGGTGCTCATAAAATAAATTCAAGAATTACAGCTTCCTTAGGCGGTTCATTGCAAATGAATGAAAAGATGATGCTATATGCAAGCGGTATGTATCAGCAACAAGGCAAAGCCAACGAATTAGTATTGGGTGCATCAGCAGGATTTATCATGAATCCTAACCATGAAGATGATGTGGTTAATTCAGTATTCTACTTGGGCGCTTGGTATCGTTACGGGGATGCAATCGCACCTTATGTAGGTTTCGAATGGGCTAAAGCCAAATTGGGTATCAGCTATGATGTCAATTTATCTGGCTTCACACCTGCAACAAAAGGAAACGGAGCCCTTGAACTTTCATTGATTTACAATGGTTTCATTATCCGCAACGAGACACGCACCTATAATTTCGCTTGTCCTCGTTTCTAATAATACTTTTTCTTTCGTGCGACGAAAGGCAACAATATAAAGAAAGGGTTACTTCGGTACCCTTTTTTTTATGCAACATAAACTCCTTATGTTGTAACAATCTACATTTACAGTCTAAACGAATACTATGAACAGAGAAGAGTTAAACCTGCGCTTTACAGCAATCTATAAAGCATTGAACCCCGAACAACGCAAGGCAGTCGATACCATACAAGGTCCTGTGTTAGTCATTGCCGGACCAGGCACGGGTAAAACTCAAATTTTATCAGCCAGAATTGGAAAGATATTATTGGAAACCGATTACCTCCCCGATAATATCCTTTGTCTCACCTACACCGATGCAGGGCGAGTGGCTATGCGGAAGCGTCTGCAAGAGATGATAGGAGCGGATGCGTATAGGGTTAATATTCATACCTTCCACTCGTTTTGTAATCAAGTGATTCAGGAGAACGTGTCTTATTTTAATAAGAATACCTTAGACGCGGTGTCCGATTTGGAACGGATTGATTTTATTAAACAGATTATTGACGGATTTAAGAAAGGGAACCCCCTTAAGCGTTACAGAGGCGATGTCTACTATGAAATAGGTCGCCTTAACAGCCTTTTTTCAACGATGAAGAAAGAAGGTTGGACGTCGGGTTATATCAAAGAAAAAGTGAAGGAATATTGTGACGAATTGCCACAACGCGACCAATATCTTGCCAAACGAAAGACAACCACAAAAAACAAGACATATGAAAAAGGTGATGTTCGCACTGATAAGATCGACGAAGAAATAAAGAAAATTTCAAACCTGATTTTTGCAGCAGATGCATTCGATGAATATCAATCAATCATGCACAAACATCACCGATATGACTTTGATGATATGATTAACTGGGTGATTGATGTATTGGGGAATAACGAAAACCTCTTGCTCGATTATCAGGAAAAATTTCAGTATCTTCTCGTCGATGAGTTTCAGGATACAAGCGGAACACAAAATTTATTGGTTAACTTACTATGTAAAGATGTCGATCAGCCCAATATTTTTGTCGTTGGCGATGACGATCAGGCGATTTATCGTTTCCAAGGCGCCAATGTGGAGAATATACAGGATTATAAGGATCGCTATTCAAAGGAATTAACAGAT
Source organism: uncultured Bacteroidota bacterium (assembly GCA_903881265.1). Lineage (GTDB taxonomy): Bacteria > Bacteroidota > Bacteroidia > Chitinophagales > Chitinophagaceae > OLB11. Next base: position 2,160 of record CAIRSV010000256.1, on the reverse strand, counting down.
GTGGTACTGCGTTCGAATTATCGATCAACTCAAAAAATACTCGACCTTTCACGCAGTGTCATTTCAAATAATACAGAGCGACTTTGTGTGAAATATCCGGATATACAAAAGGAACTTATTGCCAGTCACGATCTTCGTCAGAAGAGTATCGCCGAGCCTGAACTGCACGTATATGAAAATACATTTCAGGAGATGGTTGGTATTACAAATCAGGTGGCCTCGTTGATAAGCAGTGGTGTGCGTGCCGAGAAGATAGCCGTTATTTATAAAGAAAATAAATGGGGTGATGAACTGATTAAATTTTTTAAGGAGAAACATATTCCCTTTTATTCAAGGCGAAAAGAGAATCTCTTTCAGCTATCATTATCGAAGAAGATACTCACTATCCTTCGTTATATCGCGTCAGAGAAAAGTATCCCGTATAGCGCTGACGACTTGCTGTTTGAAATACTGCATTTCGACTTGTATCAGATTCCGGCCTTTGAAATTGCCCGTGCAAGCGTACACGTCAATGACTTGAAATATGATAAAAAGACATCGCTACGCACCTACTTCCAAGAGTGGATACACACCGCCAATCGGACCCTATTTCAAGAGAAGCCGCATGAGAAGATTATTGAAGTGACTATGCTACTTGAGAAATGGATCAAGGATAGTTTTAACTGCACCGTTCTTCAATTGGTAGAGAATGTAATGGTAGAAGGGATGTTTTTATCCTACGCATTGAACGATACCGAGCATCGATTATGGAATATGGAAGTGCTGCGATCGTTGATGGATTTTGTAAAAGATGAAACGCATCGTAATCCTGATTATACCTTATCGTCGTTGATTGATGTGATTGATTTGATGCAAGTAGAAGAACTCAGTCTGCCATTGTATCGTATTTATGGCAATGAAAACGGCGTAAATCTGCTCACGGCGCATGGTTCGAAAGGGCTAGAATTTGAACATGTTTTTCTGATCAATGCGACGTCCTCAACGTGGGAAGGTAAAAAGGCGCCGAACTTCAGTTATAAGATGCCCGACACCATTTTTCATACTATCCATACCGACGATAAAAACGCCAAGGAAGAGGAGTTGCGACGATTGTTTTTTGTAGCGATCACAAGGGCCGAAGAGTATTTGTATATTTCTTGGAGCAAAAAGGATGAAAAGGAAAAGCCATTAGAACCTTCGCAATTCATAGCCGAAATCACAGATAAGATTCCGATGGAGCGCAAGCCTTTCACGATTACAAAAGCTGATACGGAAGAGTTCCTGAAGATTTATCTACTTCGCAATCGTAAGCCGATGATCAAAGAAAATGAACAGCAGTTTATTGAAACGCTGTTGAGTAAGTTTGAAATGAATGCGACGGCGTTGAACAATTATCTACATTGTCCGCTGCGTTTTTATTATCAGAACCTGATACGCGTACCAAGTGGACGAAGCGAGGCTAGTACCTTCGGTAGCGCGGTGCATCATGCGTTGGAGAAGCTGTTTGATAAGATGAAAAATAATAATGAGGTGTTTCCTCCATTGGAAGTCTTTATCGATGATTTTAAATGGTATATGCATCGATATAGAGAAAGCTTTACGCCAGAAGGAATGAAACGACGCATCGATTATGGCACTACCACACTCACAGCCCTCTATGAAAAAAACATCGATAGCTGGGAAAAAGTGGTGGCGATAGAGCGAATATTTAAGAATATTGTGATTGAAAAAGTGCCAGTAAAGGGAATGCTAGACAAACTAGAATTCGATTTTAATAATGTAACCATTGTCGATTATAAAACAGGCAACCCTGAGAAATCAAAAGATAAATTAAGGCCTCCTACGGCAGCCTCACCATTGGGCGGCGATTATTGGCGACAAGGAGTGTTTTATAAATTGTTAGTTGAGGCGCATAAATTGAAGGAGTATAAGGTGACCAAAACTGTATTTCAATTTGTTGAGCCTGATGATAACAATGAGTACATTTCAGTGGATATCATACCGACAGAAGATGACCTGCAAACGGTCAGGGAACAAATCAAAGATACCTGGCTGAAAATACAGAATCAGGATTTTTATACCGGCTGTGGTAAGGAGGATTGCACATGGTGTAATTTTGTGAAGGATAATAAGCAATACGAGCAATTGATAGCGCGAGATGAAGAAAATCAGGAGGAGGAT
>CAIRSV010000255.1 GCA_903881265.1 uncultured Bacteroidota bacterium | reverse complement strand
GCTCAAATTTTATTGATCGGCTTTGAACTTAATGCGAGTATCATTGTGCATCGAAAGGATGAGTCGATGGCTACGCAAACAAAACAAATGGGTGATGCATAGATTTACGTGGAGCGTCCTAGGCCTCTTATTGACGTTTGTGTCATGTCGTGAAAAAGAGGCTCATCCTACTTTTTCACGTGATATTGCTCCGATTATTTATCGCAATTGCACTCCTTGTCATCGACCCAATCAGATCGGGCATTTTAGTTTGCTAACCTATTCGGATGTAAAATTAAATGCTACTAAGATACTGTATACGATACAGAACAGGTTGATGCCGCCATGGCCTGCAGATGCTCATTACACAAGCTTTGTCGGCGAGAAGGTGCTCACAGAAAAAGAAATTGTTCTAATAGAAACATGGATGAAACAATCGTGCCCAATCGGTGACAGTAATCATATTCCACCGCCACCGATATTTCCTGTTGGGTCTATGTTAGGTACACCCGATGTGCATATCCCGGTGAAACCAATCAGACTTGAGGGTAATTTTATTGATCGATTTTTGGTGGTAAAAGTTCCGTTTGAAGTGCCACGAGACAGCTTTATTTCTATGGTTGAATTTGTACCCGGCAATACCAAGGTTGTTCATCATGTAAATGGGGATTTAGTGCGTTTTGAGTTTGATAAAAAGAAGGATGTGTATGACGGTTCGCTTATTGATAACTTGGTTTGGGATAGCACGATTCGTTTGGTGTATAAAAAAATAGGACTCTTACATGACGATGGTTCCTATCCGACATTAGCTAGATCCGTGGTGAATTATCTGCCTGGCGCAATAGCTCAACGATATCCTGAAGGTATAGGTGGTTGGAAAGTAAATCGAAAAAGTGCCTTTGTATTGTCTGACATACATTATGGTCCTACAGCAGATGATGCATGGGATAGTTCGTATATCAATATTTTCTACGCCAAATCAATGCCTAAGCGGCCCTTGAAAGAGTTTCAACTTGGCACCTTAGGTGTTTCACCTATTGAACCGGCATTGGTGATTCCTCCAAATAAAATCTCTACGTATCATTCATCTTGTACTATTCCAACTGATATTTCTATCCTTACCATTAATCCGCATATGCATCTGCTTGGGAAAAGTTTCTGGGCGTATGCACTCACACCAGATCACGATACGATACGATTAATACGTATTCCACAATGGGATTTTAATTGGCAGAATTTCTACACCTTTAAAAAGATGCTGAAGATTCCTGCAGGTTCTATCATTTATATCGAGGGCGTGTTTGATAATACCTCTGACAATCCTTATAATCCCAATAATCCGCCAAAGGAAGTACGCGATAATAATGGCAGTATGCGGGCCACGGACGAGATGTTTCAGTTGATCATTACGTATCTGCCTTACGAAGAGGGTGATGAGGCTATCAGTTTGGAGTAATGCTACCTACCTATTACGCTTCTAAACTCAATAGCATCAGACTCTGATTCAAGTCAAAATAATTATTATACAGAAGGATATGACGGACGGTAGACGGTCTTGTCTGTTGTGTTTCTGTTGTGCTGTACAAATAATCAGGCACCACTTGTGTGGTCAATATTTTTGATGCCAACCAACAAGCGAACGAAGTCGCCGTATCATATTCGCCACAAAGATGCTTGAAGTATAATTTCTGTGTTTTGTCAAATAATTGATCAACATGCTGATACGATGCGTCGATATTTGCATCGCCATTTTTCCCCGACAAGACGAAATCAATGTCTTCTTTTTTTAATGAATGAATGCCTAAAAGTTCCTCCACGGCCTTTGTTACATCAGCGTTTGATGGTCGGTATAAGGGTGAGATATGCTTGATGGTTGCAACAGGTTGTTGAGGCTTTTGTCGGCTTACTAAATAAAACGCGGAGCCTTCGCCTGAAATAGTGCCTTCTGTTCGACTTGAAAGTAAAT
>CAIRSV010000254.1 GCA_903881265.1 uncultured Bacteroidota bacterium | reverse complement strand
GTATGGACAGCGGGAAAAGGATATTCTTTTTTTCATGGGATAAATGAAAGTGGCAAGCAGGCTGGATGGGAGCAGCGTATATCGCAATATTGTGATGAACTAGAACATGCACATTACCCCTATAATATCATACAACTTCGCTACACTAAAAACAGCGATAATGGACCTGTCGATACAGATTTAGTATCGTTTGTTGAACATTGGAATGATACATATTCTGTGCCACAATTAACCATCTCTTCGATCAATACCTTGTATGCCGAATTTGAACGAAAATATGCCAAATCTATTCCGGTTCGTTATGGCGAAATAAGTCCGTATTGGGAAGACGGGGCCTATTCAACTGCAAAGGAAGAAATGGATAATCGTGACATTGTGCGAAAGACAATCGCTATGGAGTCATTTGCCAAACAACAAAAACGGTATGAAGCAAATAAGGAGTTGTTCTATCGATTGCATCGTTCTGTTGTAATGTTTCACGAGCATACGTGGGGCGCGTGGTGCAGTATATCGGATCCTGAATTGCCCTTTACAACACAGCAATGGGATATCAAGAAACAGTTTCTTGATTCAGCTACTTTCTATTATAAGAAACTAAGCAAGTTGCTTTCCTATACGTATAAAGCACCACTTGAAATCTCATCGTCTTCTAAAAAAATGGTGACTGATTTTGTGGTTGATTCGCTTCATGGTGGATTGAAACAACTTATTGTAGCGGGACAAAATATTGTGCCTGCATCGTCGTCCCTAAGGTTCTTTGAACTGATTTATGTGCTTGGTATCAATCCATCAACATGGAGTAAAGCCTCTCAGGTGAAGATGATGCTGAATGAAAATAATAACGAGAAGAAAGTCGTTCGATTGACTGCCAACTTACCTTCTATGAAAAATCTTACAATCACATACACACTTTGGAAACGCGAAGGGCGATTGACTTGTGCTTGCGCATTTGACAAGATTGCCGAGAAGGAAAAGGAGTCGCTGCATATGGCGATGCCTTTTGCTATGCATCATCCAACAATTCGGTATGGTACAGATGGTCATATGTCAAACTATGATAGTGATCAGTTGCCCGGTTCTAATCATGAATTTGTTTGTGTTGAAGATCAAATGACCATCACCTCTGAAACGCTAAAGGCAACTATTCGTTGTCCAAAACTTGCGTTGTATGAAATTGGCAGCATCATTGATGAGACGAAGATCAACGGTTCTAAAGTGTGGAAGAAGTCGGGCAATAATACATCCGATATCTTTTTATACATTTTTAATAATTATTGGCACACCAATTACAAAGCCTATCAGGCCGGTCATATCGAATTTGAAACATCACTATGCATTGATGGATTAGATGACAAAGGAATACGATAAGTATATCAACCAGAGGAATTGGTTTGTTCCAAAAGCTTCGATTTGTGAGACGTAGTCAGTGTGTCAAACGTCAAATGAATAGGTCAAGTTTTTAGTTGAATACACATGGCGTTATGCTGATATTCGTAATCAGGTATGCAGCTAAGTAATTGCTTGCAAGAGTAGC
>CAIRSV010000253.1 GCA_903881265.1 uncultured Bacteroidota bacterium | reverse complement strand
CGGGTTAGAGGAACCCGTAACGCCTTTTGCTTTGTTGTTTGTACTGCATACACAGCCTAATGAGGCTACACCGCCACCGCCTGTGCTGAATACGTGACCAAAATCGTAATTAGCTGAACCGATTCGGGCATTGATGGTAGTTTGATTTTGGCCTAACATAGTACTACCACTATTGTTGGTATAAGGGTCGCCTGATCCAGGTAAGTAAATCAATGTATCATTATTACCTACTAAGTTGGCATGCATTGAAAATTCTTTTTCAAAGACCCCATTACATCGATTCATCGATGTCACCATGGCACTTAATACAGAGGCTTTGGTAGGAGTAGCACCACCAACGGCAGTAGAATATTCTTCAGTACACGCCAAGGCAAGACGATAATTGCGCAGTTCGTCGCCACTTGTTTTGTATGAGTTCAACGATGGTAATGAATGTTGTTCGAGATGAATAGCTTGGTTAGCGAGATTTAAATCATGGTTCTCATCCACCTGACAATGCATAGCTTGATTGATATTCTTAAAATAATTCAACTTGTAATACACCACATACCATTCAGTATTCATAGTAGAATACGGGTCGATGTAAAACGTTTCATCGCCATTGAAAACAGCCGCATGGAATCCGAATACGGTAAAGTCAATCTTTGCGATGATTCGCGCATCACGCTTGCTGATGGCGGTATACGTTTTGATTTGCGAATATTTACTTGCCAATGGATCCTCCATCATTGGGGCTTCAAAAATATTGAATTCCATCTCGGTGCCATCAGGGGTTGGAAGGAAGATGCTTGTGTGTGAGCCGCTCGCTTCAGTTGGGATAAACGACTGAAATAGCTGAAAGGCCGGCACATCGAGATGCGCGAGCTGATAGCTTTGCGGTATAATTTTGCGGTCGCCTGGCACAGCAACGGTTTTCTCGGTCGATAGACTCCATAGGTCACCGAACGAATTCGCCTGAGAGGCGATGGAAATGCTCAAAAAAAGAAGGGTACAAATCTTTTTCATTGTTAGAAAAGTGTTTTAGATGTATTATTTATAGAGAGGGTTAACGTTCGAATGGTTGTTTGATAAAGTTGCTATCATCTTTCGCGTAGCAAGCATAGTAGGTGATGGTATTAAAGACGACGGACGTGATATAATATACTTTCGAGTCGTAGGTAATCATAATGCGTGTATTGATGCCGTCGCAATCGATGCGTGCTGAATTCAAGCTATTGTCTGATGCAAACGCTTTGAATGATAAGAGCTCAGGGTATTTGGCCTGAAGCACTGAGTCCATGGTCATGGTGCGACTTACATTAAATTCCTTGCATTCAAGGGTATTGTTGATCAATACAGGGAGTGATATTTTACTCAGACTTTTATCATAGGGTATTCCGTTCAGAAAAGCGTTGAATGCCGAATCGATGGTAGTCACTAGTCTGTATGATGCAGGCGGCTGAAAATTTTCAGGAAAGCGGAATCCTTTTGGTAATTCAAGAAACCAGGCAGGTTGAGGACTTGGCGCATCACAAAGGCGCATGCCTGAGTTTCTACTAAGCGTTTTAGCTTCTACTTTGGTGGCTACAGATGTTGCAGCTTGTTTTTTTTGCTTCGACTTTTTTGCCGCCTCTGCGCCGCCCATTATGAATAGCGCACAAGACAATAATAACAATTTTTTCATCCGATAAAATTAAAACGGATTATTTAAAATCAGTAAAAATTGCGGTAAAAGATGCAATTTCTCTTGACTTGGCAAAAACATGCCAATTGCCTTTGTAGTTAATTTCGTAAGGCACTAATTGCGTGCCAATGTTTTTTAATTTGACATGCATCACCACGTCAAAATCATACAAAAGGGTTTTGAATGACAGTGTGTAATCGCGTGCTACAATCGCAAAGTCGAATACCCTGAACCAAGTCTTTAATTCGTTGATGACGAGGTCATCCTTGAATTCGTCTTTTGGCATAGCCTTAAACACATAGCATTCATCACCATTATACTGAATGCGCGAGAGTCGAAACTTGTATTTACTGAAGGTAGGCTCTTCAAAAATGGCCACGTTATCGCCAATGCCTGGGATACCTGAAATGCGTTGTCCCGGATTGAAAATGAGCGTGCGAAGTTGCTCCTCATAACGCGTGGTGCCGTTTGAGCGTGTATGACCTACAATAGTATGTTCGCCGCAGATGGTGTCCTTCGTGAAAAAAAGATGAGCATATAATTTGGCGGTGTAATACTTGAATTCATGATTTCTCTTGAAGAAATTTCCTCGAATCTTTTCTTGTTGGGTGATCATACTGCGGCACCCGCCATTGATTTCCTGTTTGGAAATGCTGTTGTACGAGGCTTTGGTCTCTTCATTCGTATCGTTTATCTCGATATCGTTATACAGAGTGTAACTCAGTAGATGTAAGGTCTTGAAGGCTTTGTAAAAGGTTGTATCTTTCTTTACCTTGTCGATAAAGGAAGGTATATCAAATCCTCCTTGTACTGCTCTAATCATTACCTCGTCAAGAATGATTCCCTGATACATCTTGTCGGTCGTGTCGGTCTGTGCCTTCCCTGCGAATGAAAATAAAACCAATAGAATCGAAAGGAATGAAGGCTGAACTTGTAACTTTAGCGAATCAATCCCTTTGTATGCGAAAAAAATATGTACTCCTTTTTGTTTCATTCTTCTTTAT
>CAIRSV010000252.1 GCA_903881265.1 uncultured Bacteroidota bacterium | reverse complement strand
GTTGTCTGATAAAATTTATTACATTACTGATTTGCGCTCGATCATTCACAGGCTTGTTTCCCAAATATTTGTGAACTTCAGGGTCGGAATCAAGTTCAAACATTCCGTCAATATCAGAAGGAAGTATTTCTCTTAATATGACTCGTTCTCTTTCGGCAAATATTTTCATTTCTGTTCTGTTTGTCATTTTTCGGGGCGGTTTTTAAGCTGACCGCTAACATTGCGATTGTCGCAATAAAAAATTTCTAGCTTCACGTCAATGTCACTTGTAAAGGTGCTATCGCAGACCAAGTAGACTTAGATGGACGTATGTTTCAATCGACTACTGATTATAAATCACAGCCATTACGGTTTGGCCCACTGCCTTTAATGTGCCTTTGTCAATGATATTCATATCATCTTGATGGGTATGCCAATGATCGGCGAAACTTCCGTCTGCTTTCAGGTTGATGATATCGACACACGGAATATGTGCGTCGGTATTAATCACGATATGGTCATCGGTGATAGCGCTTCCACGTTCACTCACAAAATAATCTGAGTAGCCAGCACTTCGAGCCGTTTCCCATATTTCGCGCTGAATGGACCCTGCATACTGTTGCGATTGCGCTTCTAACGGAAAACGTGCGCCTTTGGCACCCACCATATCGAGCAGTATGCCAAACATAGCACGGTAACCAGGTAAGTGAGGATTCTTGACCCAATATTGTGTACCCAAACAATAACTCAATTCGCCCCATTCGGTGCGGCCGACATCTTCAGCATCTTCCAATAAAATATCGACACCAATATTCGGACGGGTGGTTTTCATTTTTGCAGCAATCTCCATCAATACCGCCACGCCACTGCCTCCATCATCAGCGGCAAGGATAGGTTTGTCTTTATCCTTGCTATCTTCATCGGCCCAAGGGCGACTGTCCCAATGTGCTAGCAAGAGCACTCGATGTTCGGCGTTGGGATTAAAAGAAGCAATGATATTGACGGCAGGATATGTTTTATTCGATCCAGGTTGCGTGAGCGTTGCCCGTTGGATATACACTGTATCGGCATATTTTTTCAGTTCGGTTTCCATCCAAGCCGCACACTTTTTTTGCGCCTCAGTACCAGGATATCGAGGCCCAAACGACACCTGCTTTTTAATTAATTCATAGGCGTTATTCGCATCAAACTCAGGTGCAGAAATTTTCTTGACGGCTGTTACCGCTTCGCTAGTAGCCACTGTATCATTATTCTGACAGGCATTCAAGAATACAAGAAGGCATACTGCAGGAAGAACTATTTTTCGGATAAGTGAAAACATATGATAAAATAGATGAGCCACAAAAGTAAAGAATACTAGCTTATAATACCATTAAACCATGCAGTAATGGCTGTATGACTTAGATTAATAGTTAAGCCTACAAATCAATTTCCTCAACATGAATAACTTCTTTGCTTAGACCAGTTTTATGAACAAAGCAAATAAGTTTGAGATTTGATTTATTGACAATGCCTCTAGGGCTTGTTCCAATAATTGCCATTGCAGGTAATGTAAATGTTGTGAATTTTTCAAAAACACGCCCCTTCTCTTTTGTAGTTGTTGTACCTAAAAAACTAGAACCTGAAATAGGTGTTATAATTTTCCGTAGGATATGATTATGTTCATAGTTGAGAACTTCGTTAGCCATTGAATCCTGATAATCAATAACATGGTCCTCAATCAGATAAATTGAAATGCCTAAATCTGCGGTGATTGTATCTGTAAATGTAATTTTAGATGTAATAAGAAATTCATCAGTATTTCCAGTTGGTATTGCAGATAAATCAATATTTAATGGGGTTGTCTTCGAAATAATACCTGCGATGGTGGAATTCCAAAACGTTTTGTCAAAAAAATATTTTGAAGTTCCACCTGTTTCAAGTCGGTCAATAGTAGCCTGCGGTTTGCTAGGATCTGAACTGTTCAGAAAAAAAACAAGCGTTGAATCATCCGAATTATTAAAATCATATTGCGCAGGTGGTTGAAAATCATTTAGAAACGGAGAATATATTGAAGCAGAAATAATTTTATCAGGATAGTTTAATTTTAAATTTCGAAGAATGTCTGCACCACTTGGGCAATTAGCACATCTTACTCCAGTAGCCTCTTCAACAAATATTTTTTTTGTCTGAGCAGAAGGTATTGTCGCAATCATATATGTTGTATCCGTTGTATTCAACTCGTCTTGAAGCAAAAGACCAACTGGAATTTGTTCCTTGTTACACCCCATTAGTGATGCCATTACCAAAATAATTATACTAATACGTATGTTCATGATATTATCTTTTTGTTTTTAGAAACTTGAGGTTACACCAATTTTAAATCCACTGAATGCAGGTTCGTAACGACATACACCACCTGTACAATTGATCCCATCCACTTGTTTTACATATTGCAAGGTAAAGCGATTCGCATCCTTGGTATACGCCATAAAGACATTTGGATAATGATGTGCCTTACTGATGTGATTTGTATTAGGTTTGGCATTATACATATCAGACACTGCAAAACTCCACGTTGGTGATATGTTATATTCCAACAGACCAAAGACCCATGATCCATAATCTTGCTTCGTGCTCATGTATTGCAATTCAGCGCGAATAGACTTCTTTTTGTTGATTTTATATCCAACTTCGAGGAATGGTGTAATTGCATTGACCTCTGGATATTCTGCAGGAACTTTTTGTTGATAGAGGGATTGATTATACACTAGATATTGAACCCCTAAATGGAATAAAACATTCTTTACACTTCTGATTTCTGTTTCTGCAAATACTTCACGATACAATACTTCATCTTTCAAGGTATTGATACGCGTATACGCCAAATTAAAATTCAATTTATCATTGGGTGTGTAAAATGCGTTGAGGTTACTTGCTAGTTCGGATAAGTCTTGCGATGGTGGTGTATAACGCGCTATCAGGCGCTGAGGGCGTATTTGAGCAATGATAGGCTGCCAATTATAAATCCCTTTGAGTAAGATCTCATTCGGAGAGGTGCGCATGACAAAATTTTCTGTACGTTTTATAGACCCATTGATACCAAATTTGTTTTGGGCATATCCCAAGGTTGAGTAAATGACATTGCCACTTTGTTTTTTCAACGCACCATTAAGTACAATAGCCTCTGATGACTTAAGAGCACCTTCGATATACCAGCTAATATTTCCAGCATTTAACGTGTTATACAACGAAATCGCACTCGAATTATAGGTTGGTATAAAACGATCTTTTTCAGGCATATTATTGATATTGGAAATAATATTATCCATGCTCTTTTGATCCATCGTTCGATTCACAATCCCAATTCCTGGGGTGATATGAGCCTTTGATCCTAAATCAAAATCAGTTTCGATATTCATTCCTTTCAAGATAGGTTGATAGCGTTCAAACAAGTTTTTAGTCTGACCCGAAAACCCTTTCACCGTAACGTGATCATTCAAGCGATATTTGAGATGCAAACCAAAGAGCGCATTATCAATCAACAACCCGCGATCTTCGTAGGCTCTAAATATAATTCCACTGCCGATTTGATCGTAGATATGTCCTCCTGTGATCGTTAGTTTTTTAAACTCTTTGCTTAAGCTAAACATACCGATACCCGCTGCCGTCAACGCACTCGTCGGATTTTGTAAATTAGAATTATGAAACGCATCAAAACGGACTATGCCTGTAAACCCAAAACCTGCGTATCTAAGTCCGAGCCATCCTTCGCCGCCACTTAAAAAATTATCGTACAACTGATTACCGGCTGCTTTGATATTTGTATCACGTTGAAAAAAATTGACATTCATCATCAAGTCACCTGAAAGGTTGCCTTGCTGAGCCTGCGCGTGTAAACAAAAAAAGAGCGGAATAGCGTAGAGAAATTTTTTCATTGAAACAAACATATGTTGGGGGCAAATGTAGAGAATGTTTGATAATATAGAGAATTTGCACTGAAGATTTATGCGCATCACGTTGAAGACGAAATATGTTGCACAATAAGCAACAGAATTCATTTTCTCTGATTTTTATAAACCAAGTTGCACGTAGTATCTTCACGCCTTAGATAATACACAGTATGAAAAAAATAACCTTGGTCTTTATCGTTTCGATGCTGCTTGCTATATTGAAATCAGATGCACAAATTAGTAATACACTGCTTGAGAATACAATCGAACTGAATGATAGTATGCAAGAGTCTGTCGGCTTGTCGATATTCAGCAATACCTTCTTTAAAAACAATGAATATTTCGACAACATTGCGAAAGGATATACCTTGTTCGGTACACAACTTCAAACAGAGTTGGCCTATATCATTAACAAAAATATACGAATACAAGCAGGTGTGTATGCACGAAAAGATTTCGGCAATGATGATTTCACGAAGGTCGCACCCGTCTTATCGGTAAAGTTACAAACGAAGGGCTATAGTGTTATTATGGGCACGCTTGAAGGTAATGTGGCCCATCAGCTAAGCGAACCACTGTATGACTATGAGCGCCTTATACTGCATCCTCTAGAAAATGGCTTGCAGATTAAAGTTGATAAGAAAAAAATATGGGCCGACACTTGGATCAATTGGGAAGTGCAAGAGTATCTAAATTCGACTTATCAAGAACAATTGAGTGTTGGACATTCATCCAAAACTATCCTCTACCAAACTAAAAAAGGATTGCAAATTACATGGCCAATGCAATTTCTTTTCACCCACACAGGCGGACAAATCGATTTGGATACGACGCCGCTTAAGACCTTATCAAATGTTGCCACAGGTATCCTATTGCACTATCAAAATCCCAATCCTAAAGGCTTTATTAAATCGGTCACGAGCGAAAATTATATCACCTATTTCAACGAACTATCACCAACGAAAGTCTTGAACTTTCAAGAAGGTAGAGGCTTGTATGCCAATGTCAACATCACAAGCAAGTATGATATTGGAGTATCCTCTGGATACTGGTCTGGAAAAAACTATCTATCCTCAAGAGGCGGCGACTTGTTTAAATCAGAAGCATCTATCTATGGACAAAAAGGATTTACAGCACCCAAGCGCAGTCTGTTGTTTCTTCGTCTTCTATACCAACGACGAATATTTGATGCCTTAAATGTGAATGTTCGCTTTGAGCCGTATTTCGATCTGAACGAAAATTACCTTGCGTATTCCTACTCAGTGTATTTTACCTACAAGAAAGATTTGAGTTTCTTTAACTTAACGAATGGTAAAAGAAGAAGCAACTACGTACGATAATCCACAGCTTAAAATACATTTACCGCAAACAATAAAGAATGAAAAAAGTTGTCTTGCTTTTTAGTTGTATTGTCCTTTCTACAATGTCTGTCGTAGCGCAATCTTCCTATCGTACGATGACGAACGAGGCATTTCAACGAGGCGAAAAATTAGGCTACCGAATCCACTATGGCTTCATCGATGCCGTGAATGCATCCATTGAAATCACGCCTGAAAAAAAACAATTTAACGGACGAAATACCTTACACGTTGTGGGCACAGGGACATCCAGAGGAACCTTTGATTTCTTTTTCAAAGTACGCGATCGGTATGAATCGTATATCGATGAAGAAGCCCTGATACCTTGGTTCTTCGGACGACGTATCGATGAAGGCGGTTATAAAATGGCGCAAGATTATGTCTTCAATCACCAACAAAAAAAGGTAAGTAACAAGGGAAACACCTATGCTATATGGGAGAATGCTCAGGATATGATTTCAGGATTTTTTCTAGCCCGTACAATGAACCTCGGAAGTTTTCCTGAAGGACATATTTTTTCTGTCCCTACAATCGTTGATGGAGAAATGTATACGCTTCAAATCAAGTACAAAGGAAAGGAAATGGTGAAGACCGATTTAGGTCAGATTCGATGTTTGAAATTTGTTCCCGTGCTTCAGAAAGGTCGCATCTTTAAAAAGGAAGAAGATATGGTGGTGTGGTTATCTGATGATAAAAATCATATTCCCATTCGTGCTAAAGCCGATATCTTATTTGGCTCTATTAAAGTTGATCTAACGTCGTATCAAGGATTGGTGAATCCCCTTGTTTGGAAATAATCTACTTACTTTTTCTTGTGTTTATAGATCATTATATCGCCCGATTCATAGATGAGGCTGTCGCCCGGACAATAAGCCGCAGTCGATTGCTTACTCAATACCAAACATTGAATCGTTGCATCAATCGTCGATGCATACCTTGTGCTGCTTATAGACGATGAACTGAATTCGATAGGTCTATGATGCTGCTTGAAATAAAATTCGATACCCGGAATAAAATAATCAAACTCGCGACTGTCGTTATACACACGAGTGATATGATTTTGCTTCAATACCATTGCTACATCCATCACTTGCTTGTCAAGCACGCGGCTCCAATTCAAAAACGGATGCGTATACGTGTTATAACTAAAGACCCATAGACTAAACAATGCCAAGGGATAGACCATAAACCGAACAAGGTGCATTTTATCTAGATAATAAAAAAACAGGACAGCACTATTCAACGGTACAAGTACCAAAAAGCTAAGAGACCTTTCAGGAGGATAAACATTCGTCAGCAATGGAATGAATACAGGTAAAAGAAGCCATGAACAGTTGAACAAACTCAACAAGCATAGCAGGTTATTCTTTCTAAAAAAGTACACCAGTAAACCAATAGAAAATAGGAATAAGAAGTAGAATGAAGTACTGAATCCCGTGATGAAAAATGAAACGCGCTCGACATAGCGAATGATATCGTTTAGCTGAATTGCTTGATGGTGTGACAAAACAGCTATCACCGGCGACAAGCCTGTGCCAAGCATCATAGGAATGAGCATAGACCCACTAAACAGCAATGAGAAGAATCCGTATGCTAATACGAGTAAGCAATTTTTTTGTTCATACAACAAACTGTATAGCAATAATGCAGCGAAACTGCCCACTATAAAATAGGGATGCGATAACATACTATATGTGCCGATGGCATTTAATACCGATACGAATAGCACACGTTTCAATGTGAAACCAATGTTGCTATAATGAAGAATGAGAAAAGAGACCAGCAAGGCAACTGCCATCTCAAGCAGAACGCCTCTTGCGTATAACATATAAAACAAACTCACAGGTAAACAACAGAACAAGGCAGCTGCGAGAAGCGCCAACTTTTCATTCTTAACGAAATGCTGTACGAATAGAGCCACAACGAATGTACAAAATAAGCCACTTAGAATAGAAGTAAGACGAAGCACTACAACCGATGAACCCAACAGATGCACCAAACACCAAGAAACGATATTGTGTAAGGGATAATTATTGTATGCACCAATGGAATAAAAAAGCTGTTTGTCGAGAAAAAGATTGTAGTTCCAAGCCTCATCATATTGAATGTAAAAGGTAGTGGCCATATAAATCGAACGGCATAGCAAGATGAACAGCAACAAGGCAAGCGCAATTCGTCCTGTTTTACTAAAGGATAATAAAATACGTTGTATGCTGTTTAGATAGTTGCTGACCGATCTGATGATACGATCAATCAAATGATTATATTCTTTTTTGTAGCGATACAACGCCAATAAGATGGCTGTTGAAAACACCACACTAATCAATAAACACCATCGCATTCTGTTAAATTTCTCTAACGAAAAATAATGAGTTCGAATCACCGTCTCTAAATCTGGACGTTGGATACTGGCAAGCACAGCTTGAATAAAAGAAGCATACGAATGTGAAAAAAAATAAACTGTGACCGCTGCTAAAAACAACACAACCCCAATCGGCAATGCAATGGAAAGCAGGCGGACCGACTTATGAAGGATGGATAATTTCATCAATCGATTTTAAGATGATGGCACAGGCTTCTTCAATCTCACGCGCTGTAATAATTAATGGTGGTGCGATGCGTAATGCATTGGCAGCAAATAAAAACCAATCGGTAAACACGCCATTGGCAATGCACCTATCAATAATTTTTTTATTGGTTTCATAACTATCGAAATGCACAGCCATCAGCAAACCGCAACTGCTTACACGCGTGATCGATGGATGCACCAACAGTTTTTTAAACAAGGCTTCTTTCATTGTAACCTCGGCAATCAGTGCTGAATCTACTAAGAAATTGAAGGCCGCCATCCCAGCAGCGCAGCAAACCGGATGTCCGCCAAAGGTTGTGATATGCCCTAAGACAGGATTAAACATCAAGGTATCCATGACGTCTTTATTAGCAATAAAAGCACCCATAGGCATGCCACCGCCTAATGCTTTTCCTACTAAAAGAATATCTGGAATAATATTCAATGCCTCAAATCGAAAGATTGTTCCTGTGCGACCGAAAGCAGTTTGTATCTCATCAAAAATTAAAAAGACGCCACATTCATCACATTTTTTTCGGATGGCTTTCAACCAATTCAGATCCGGTAACACAATACCCGCTTCGGATTGTACAGGTTCTAAAATTACACAGGCCGTCTTATCATCGATGGCATTCAAGACCTCATCATCATTGTATACAAATTGATAGACATCGGGCAGTAAGGGTCTAAATGCCTGTTGCCAATATTCGCTTCCCATCACACTCAGGGCACCTTGCGTGCTGCCGTGATAGGATTCCTTAAATGAAATAATCTTACTTCGTCCGGTGACACGTTTAACCAATTTCATCGCGCCTTCTGTAGCTTCAGAACCGCTGTTGGTGAAATAGATACTTTGCAATGACGAAGGAAGATGTGCTGCTAATAATTGCGCGTATTGAACCTGCGGTGATTGAATCACTTCGCCATATACCATCACATGCAGATATCGATCGGTTTGATCTTTAATGGCATTTTTTACCGCTTCATTACCATGACCAACATTGCATACACTGATACCACCAATTATGTCGATATGTCGTTTACCAACAGCATCGTACAACATAACTCCTTCAGCTTTGCTCACTTCAAAACAAAGTGGCGCCTCAGAAGTCTGCGCATTATGACGTAAAAAAAGTTCGCGTTGTGTCATACGTGCAAAGTAAGGAATTGAGGGGTGGATTGAGAAATGTTTTTTGTGGTCATTGCATTCCGTCATTTTCTCGTTTGGCAAATCATATATCAGCTGACGAATAAATCGTATACACTATTCGTGCGCCATATATTCCAACTTTAGCGATATATGAAAACTATTGACACCTACAGCAAACGATTGACACTGCTGCGTATTAACATCGAGAGGTTAATCTGAAGATTCTATAATGCTGAGAAATAAAAATAATCAATGAAAAATATCAGTAATCGACACATTTTATTGAAGTATTACAAAATGTACACTTGATATGATTCACTTGATCAGAGAATATGTACCTTAGAGCCCTTGCACATTTTTACCTAAACTAAAGTAAACATAGAAAAATGAAAATCGGATTTCGCATACCTAATCTAAACAAACGAATTGCAGCGCGTACTTCGTTGAAACGTATCATTCGACACAACCTTGGTTTTAAAGCGCCAAGAGGTATGGGTTGGATTACAAATCCTAAGCGAGCAATGTATAATAAAGTATACAATAAAACAAGTAGAGGTTGTATGCTAGGCCTTTTGCTATTAATTAGCACGCCGTTAATTATGGCCTATCTGGTATATAAAATTTGCATGGCATAATGCGTTGCTAAGAACTAAGCCCCAGTATAACTATTCGATTATTGACAACAGCATTCATACCCAATAATGCACAAAATAAAAACGAGTATGATTAATTGCATCAATGAAAATCTTTTTCACTCCATCACTAAACAAATAGAAACGTAGTACTACTCACGAATTCTGCTGAACTAATCTTTGCATGTACTTGATAAATTCTGCGGAACCAACTACCTCAACTTCTTCTAAAAAGCCCATCGCAAAACGTCCTGGCGCTTTAAAATTTTGTACCTGTGCTTTGAAATAATACTGATCAGAATCTGAGATTGACGTTATAAATTCAGCACTCATAGGATAGTCTTCTTTCAGCAACAGATAAGCCCTCATAGACAAATGCATTTCAATTTCTTTATCCATGCGCTCACCTTGAAAACCAAAAATATCTGGCTTATAAAATTCATGCTGTGCTTCAAACATCATAGGCGTATCAAGTAGTTCGACACTATCCATACGCTCAATATTGAAATACTTATTGAGCTTGGTATTGACTTCAAACGCTGTTACCGAATCATAGTTGTGGGTAAAGCCAACCGGCTCCACAAGTCGATCGGTAATGCTTTGACTATTCGCAGAACTATAGCCTTTAATTAAAAGTTGTTTTTGTTCGGAGATAGCCAGTGAAATTTTTTCAACAATCTCTGATAGATGCGCCTTAAAAAAACGATCATCACCTGATTCGATGTCACTCGATTGCTGCAATTTTTGCAATACACTTTGCGCTAATTGATGATGCTTGCCGCTTGTCAAAATAAGTTTTTTTATATACTCGGCTTCCTGTGGTGTAAAGGGAATAATATCTACTTCCGTTGTAGACGATATAAATAGTTTATTGTTGCTATCTTTCTCAATATTGAATCCTAAATCTTTTAATAATTCTAGATAGCGATAAATCGTTCGTTCAGACGTATCCAAAAATGTTTCAATGCTCCGAATGGATTTTGCAGGACGCGCTTTCAAATAATTAATCAACTGAAAGAGCCTGTAAATTCTATTTTGATTAAACATAGTTAAAATTAGTTTGCCAAATAAAGTCAATTGATCCTTTGTATCCAAATGATTGACCTTATTTGGCAAAAACAATATGTTCCTTTGTGCGAATCATTAAAATATAAACTATGAAAGTAACATTTATTCTAGCGTTTCTTTGTTTGATCACGTCAAGCGCAGTATTTGGTCAAGAAATTAAGTATGCCGACTTAGCAACAGCAAAGCGTGGCGAATACACCTCGTATGTAGGAACTGACGGCGCGGTGTATAAAATCGGCGATCGAATTAAAATCGGTGTCCCATCATCAAATAAAACATTTGCCTTTATTACAGAAGGTGATGGACTTATATTAGCAATCACCAATTTATTGGCTTCGGCGAGTGGTACTGAAACCGAAATTAAACGAATCTATGTTTCTGGCAATAAGCGTGCTGGATATTCAGTGTCTTTCCGAACAAAAGGCATTACAGGCTTATCCAATTATACCATCCAATTTGAAAACGCCTTATCAACGGGCGAAATAAAAGGGTTTGGCTTATCAAGTGATGACGCTTTGGCGCAATTAAAAAAGGCGAAAGATAAACTTGACCTTGGTTTAATTACGCAAGCAGACTATGATAAAATTAAATCGGATATGTCAGCATATATCAAGTAAGGACATACCGCTAAGCCTCGCTGTAAAAGTAAATGAGCGGCTATATCAGAAGCTTACACATCATATCATCAACTATCGTTAAAAGACTAAAAATAAATGCGGAGACCAGCGACCGCATAAAAAACGGGGCGTAACCGAAAAGCCAAACGAGTAGGAAAACAAAAAAATAGAACATGAAAAACGTAGTAAAATTAATTATTTGCATCGCATTAGTAAGCGGCATTGCCGTGTTAGATAGTTGCAAAAAAAGCACAATCAAGGGCTGTAAGGATCCAGACAGCAAGAATTACAATTCAAAAGCAGAGGAAGATGATGGTAGCTGCACGTATGAAGGCAGTATGGTGTTTTGGTATGATGAAGCAACATCAGACTCATTAGTAGCTGACGGTGCAAACGCATTAACATATTATGTTGACGGCGTTGTGGTAGGCTCTTCAGCCACATCGGTTTATTGGACAGGAGCGCCAGACTGTGACCAAAGTGGATCAGTGACTATCAATAAAGACTTAGGTAGTGATAAAAATAGAACAGCAACCTACAGCATTAAAGACGAAACCGGTTTTGAATATTGGTCAGGTACTGTAATCTTTACAGCAAACACTTGCGCAGCTAATCAGTTGACTTATCAGTAGTACAAGTTGCAATAACTAGATTAACTATAAATAGTATCTCAAGCTACCAAATAAATGAAGCGGCGCCTTAGTGCGCTCGCTTTTTATGTGCAGTCGATAAGCGTAAAACAAGCACATGTATTCAATCCTATGGATAGTGAGGATAAATCAATAGATGCACGATGAGCAATCATCTATGTAGCACCGCAGCGTACGATTAGATCATTCAGTTGAGTTGAGGATTTTATTGTCTATACGCTGCGGAACATTGCACATCTTTTT
This sequence comes from uncultured Bacteroidota bacterium, assembly GCA_903881265.1. Lineage (GTDB taxonomy): Bacteria > Bacteroidota > Bacteroidia > Chitinophagales > Chitinophagaceae > OLB11. The sequence continues at coordinate 6,328 of CAIRSV010000252.1, read as the reverse complement.
TACCTCATAAAAAAAGCCCCTTCATTAGGGGCTTTTGAATTTTTAGCATTGTATCGTCCTAAAATAAGTTTACATAGATGGTTTGTGAGGATACAAAACACGGGTGGAGAGCGAATTTGGCACAGGTTACAAACCTGCGCCAGCCGTTATGCTTAGTATACAATTGCGCTAGCGAGGAATTAACATGCTGAAACGTACGTTTCTTATTTTCTGAAGAAGCTTAAAATCTTGTATTCTATTTTTGTGTTTTGGGCTTTAATTATTTCAATTCTAAGACCCTTAAATCCAACAATATTTCCTTCAGAAAGATCATATTGCAAATCTTGAGTAAATGAAGGTCTTGCCATATCAGATGCAAATTCTCTGTATGTAAATTTAAGCCCAGTTCCAATTTTTCCGTTATATATGAATTCCTGTTTTAAATAATTTGACTTAGGTAACGGCTGCAGGATATTAATATATATGCTGCTATCAATAACCTTACCAAGTAGAGAATATTTCCCCACTAGATAAATATCACTAGCTAGTTCCGCCACATGATTTTTTCGGTTAATTACTATTCCCCATATGCTCCCTTCCTGTGAATAAATATCAAACAGCTTTGTTTGTTTAGTATGCAGAAAAATTTCGCCAGGCTTTAACTCAACTGGTTTTGAATAGGATTGAGCCTTACATTTTATTAACTCTATTAATTTTATAGCCTGATACATTTCGCCAGTTTCTTTATGAATTAAACTTTCCCCAACTTCTGACTCTGATAGCTGATTTAATTGAGGAAAAAGCGTTTCTATATTTTCAGGTTTAATATTTATTGTTTGCATTGTCATGCAACTAAATAATGATAGAATTAGAAGTGACATAAAAATGATCTTCATAAATTTGAATTTAATCACAAGGTAGACATCTTTTTATAGCTTTGATAAAAATCCAGATTTAACTATTTGTATGTATCTCGCTTCCATGGTTTGTGTCTCCACAAAACATGCATATTTCAATATCATACAGTATCGAACTAAAATAACTGTACATAGATGGTTTGTGAGGATACAGAACACGGGTGGGGACCCCATTAAAAAAGCCCCTTCATCAGGGGCTTTACATTTTTATTACTTTCCGTGGCACTGCTTAAACTTCTTACCCGATCCACAAGGACAAGCATCATTGCGTCCAATCTTAGGATCAAGGTTGCGAATAGGCTCTTGCTTTACAGGTGGCGCTGTAGACGTCGATGTATACATATCGCGCTGATTGGCGGCGTAATCGTCACCCACTTCATCAATCTCTTCTTTGTTTGCGCGTAAACGGCTCATATCGGTCTTCTCAACCTTCGCCTGCTGAATATCCTGCTCTTGCTGCATCGGTATACCGCAGCGCATCAAGAAGGATACAATATGCTTGTTGGTTTCACCAATCATCGTCTTGAATAAATTAAACGCTTCAAACTTATAAATCAATAACGGATCTTTTTGTTCATAGCTCGCCAACTGCACACTCTGTTTCATCTCATCCATCTGACGCAAATGATTTTTCCAAGCCTCATCTATAAGCGCCAATGTAATCTGACGTTCCAATGAACCGACTAATTCCCGTCCTTCCGAACTCATTGTTTTTTTCAAATCAGTAACGATTTGCACAGCTCTGATACCATCGGTAAACGGCACCGCAATATTCTGAAAACGATTGCCACTCTGATCCAATACATTTTGTAGAACCGGTGCTGTCTGCTCGCGCAATACCTCCATCTTGCGATGATACGTTTGGTTTAACTGCTGATATAATTTTTCAGTGATCGCAGTAGCTTCCATCTTTAAAAATTCTTGTTCGTTGATATCCGTCTCAAACGCAAAATCGCGAAGCACTTCAAACTTAAACTCGTCAAAATTTCTGTTACTATCAAACTGCGCTGCAACCAAACCACAACTATCATAAAATGCGTTATCAAGATCCAACGCCAATCGCTCGCCAAACAAGGCATTACGACGACGGGTATAAATAACTTCACGTTGCGCATTCATTACATCATCATATTCAAGCAAACGCTTACGAATACCGAAGTTGTTTTCCTCTACTTTTTTCTGCGCACGCTCAATCGATTTCGAAATCATACTGTGTTGTATCACATCGCCATCTTTATGGCCAAGCTTATCCATCCAACCACTCAACTTGTCACTACCAAACAGACGCATTAAGTCATCTTCTAATGATACAAAAAACATCGAACTACCCGGATCACCCTGACGACCAGCACGACCACGAAGCTGTCTGTCTACACGTCGACTCTCGTGTCGCTCAGTACCCAAAATAGCCAATCCACCAGCTTCTTTTACACCAGGCCCAAGTTTGATATCGGTACCACGACCAGCCATATTCGTCGCTATCGTGACTGCACCAGGCAAACCAGCTTCGGCTACAACCTGCGCTTCACGAGAGTGCTGCTTGGCGTTCAATACATTATGTGCTACCTTATCAAAGGTGAGCATTTTACTTAATAATTCAGATACTTCTACCGACGTTGTACCAACGAGTACAGGTCGTCCTGCGGCTTGTAATTTTTTTACCTCTTCAATCACCGCACGGTACTTTTCGCGCTTGGTTTTGTATACCAAATCTTCATCATCCTTACGAATCACATTCACATTCGTTGGGATGGTTGTTACCTCAAGTTTGTAGATAGACCAAAACTCTCCGGCTTCTGTTTCGGCCGTACCGGTCATACCGGCGAGTTTGTGATACATACGGAAATAGTTCTGCAACGTCACTGTGGCAAAGGTTTGCGTAGCGGCTTCGACATCTACATTTTCTTTGGCCTCTAAGGCCTGATGCAAACCATCGCTATAACGTCGTCCATCAAGGATACGACCTGTTTGCTCATCGACGATTTTCACCTTACCATCCATCACCACATACTCTTTGTCTTTGTCAAACAAGGTATAGGCTTTCAATAATTGCTGTATCGTATGGATACGATCGGCTTTCACCGAGTAATCTTGCAAGAAGGCGTCTTTGCGTCGAAGCTTTTCTTCGGCAGTGGATGAGGTGTTTTCAATTTCGGCAAGACCCACACCAATATCAGGCATCACAAAGAAATTAGGATCTTCGGCCGTGCCCGTGAGCAACTGTATCCCCTTCTCAGACAAATCGACTTGATTGTTTTTTTCATCGATCGTGAAATAAAGTTCCTTATCCACTTTCGGCATATTCTTTTGCTGATCGGCTAAATAATAGTTTTCGGTTTTTTGCATCACCTGACGAATACCAACTTCACTCATGTATTTGATGGTAGCCGTATTCTTTGGTAATCCACGATGTGCGCGTAACAACGCTAATCCGCCACCTTCTTTATCATCGTTTCCTTCGGCGATGAATTTTTTTGCTTCCAATAAAAAGGCATTCACCACTTTACGTTGGGCCTCCACAAGTTTTTCGATTCGAGGTTTCAATAAATGAAATTCCTGATCATCGCCTTTCGGTACCGGACCAGATATAATCAAGGGCGTACGAGCATCATCAATCAATACACTATCAACCTCATCGACCATCGCGAAATGCAACTTGCGTTGTACCATTTCTTCAGGTGTGTGCACCATATTATCACGCAGGTAATCGAAGCCGAACTCGTTATTGGTTCCGTAGGTGATATCGGCCAAATACGCATTACGACGCTCTGCCGTATTCGGTTGATGTTTGTCGATGCAATCTACTGTCAATCCAAGCCACTCAAACAAGGTGCCATTCCATTCACTATCTCGTTTAGCCAAGTAATCATTGACCGTGACGATATGCACCCCTTCACCGGCTAAGCCATTGAGATAGGCAGGCAAGGTCGATACAAGGGTCTTACCTTCACCGGTAGCCATTTCAGAAATTTTTCCTTCGTGTAAATTATAACCTCCTATCAACTGCACATCATAATGCACCATATTCCAAGTGACTTGTCCACCACCGGCCGTCCAAGTATTATTAAAGATAGATTCGTTACCGTCGATTGTAATATAATTCTTAGTCACAGCCAGCGTTTTATCAAGCTCTGTGGCTGTGCTGCGAAGCTGTGTATTTTCTTTAAAGCGCCTTGAGGCATCTTTCACAATTGCGAAGGCTTCAGGCAAAATCTGAAGTAGAATTTCCTCAAGTTGCTTGTCCTTATCTTTTACCAATTGATCAATGGCTTTGTATAAGCTACTTTTTATATGGATGTCCACTGTGTTTTCGGCTTCTTCACGCTGCGTGGCAATCTGTTGCGAAATAGCAGCAACGTATTCTTGTATCGTAGCGCGCAGTGCGAATGATCGATTACGAAGTTCATCGTGTGATAAGGGTTGAAAGGAATTGTACAACACACCAATCTGATCAATCACAGGCATCAATTTCTTGACATCCTTCTCAGATTTACTTCCACCGAATAACTTATTTATGAAGTTTAACATAGTAATAGTTTAATTGTATCGCTGCCAAACAGCGAATCTGTTTTTGATTTCAAATAGTGTGCTACCTTGTTGTTTTCTGACAAGGTGACATAAAAGGTTGGCAAATATACTACTTCGCACAAATGATGAACCACTTTTTAATCTGATTTATTCGCAATACACACGCTATACTACCGATAGAAATTATCCCTACGGAATGAGTATAGAATCCGAGCAAGCAACGGCTATGTATCTTAATGAAAGGCAGTGCCTTTATGTTCAATACAGCGAACATGAAAAACTAGGCGAGATCATAGTGCCATGCTTGATGAAGCCTAGCATTGCATCTGCCCGAGGGTTTCTGTGATGACCGATGATGAAAATGACGGCTACGCAACACAATAATGACCAAGAAATTTATCTTGAATAATGTCAATGACGCCTATGCATGTCTGCATACCATTGAAACGGTCTGTTTATTTACGAATTGGCGAGATCGAAATCGCTTTGCAGCCCAAATTTTTTCAGCATACGAATATGCGAAGCTAAGGCACTAAAATAACCATCGTTATAGTTGTACGGCACACCAAATTCTTCAGCGGTATCTTTCACGATAGGTGCGATAGCAGGATAATGTACGTGACAAATATCTGGAAAAATATGATGCTCAATCTGATGTGTCAATCCACCGGCATACCATGTCAGTAACTTATTGCTATGTCCAAAATCGGCAGTTGTTTGCATTTGATGGATCGCCCATTCATTTTCGATTTCACCTTTTTCATTCGGCATTGGAAATTCAGCCCCTTCAACCACATGCGCTAATTGAAAGACCGTCGACAATACCAAACCACCAATGGCGTGACATAACATAAAGCCGCCTATAATAAGGCCTGCACTATAATGCAACACAGCAATTGGGATGATGAGAATATAGAAGTAATAAAAAATCTTGAACGCAATAAGCTTGAATAAATCAAAGGCTTTTTGTGATTTGCTGTTTTTGTTGACACCATTATAGGCATAATTATAAAACTGCTTATAATCTTTAATGAAGGTCCAGCTCCACGTCGCAAGGCAATACGCGAAAAAAGCATAGATATACTGATAACGCTGCATTGGATGATACTTGAAGTAAGGCGACCAACGCATGTTGACACGCTGATCGATATCCTCATCGACGTGAGTTATATTGGTATATGTATGATGCAAGATATTATGCTGAAAACGCCAGTTGACATCAAATCCACCTAGTAGATTCAGTGTTCCACCCATGATGGTATTAATTAGTTTGTTGTGGCTATAAGCCCCGTGATTCGCGTCGTGCATAACACCCATTCCTACGCCGGCAACACCAAAACCAGATATGGTAAAACAAATCAGTACGCCCCACCATGGAAGGTGATACGCATACAATGCCACCACAGGAAGTATATACATACTTAAGAGGACGAATGATTTAAAATACATCGTCGAGTTACCTTGCCTATCAATATGATTCTCTTCGAAGTATTGATCAACACGTTGTTTTAATGTCTTTAAAAACTGTGTTTTTTCCTTATTGACGAATTTTACACGCTTTTTTTGTTCCATGTTGCAAATGTATAGATTCTTTGATAATATAGCGATAATGAAGGTCTCTTTGAGGTTAGAAGCAACCTCTGATACACTGAAAAATATCGGCTTTATTTGCCGTAAAGCCCTTGTCTTCCTCGTCATAAGGCCTGCCAAAGCGACTATATGCTATCAATAAAATATCAAAAATAAGTGTAGTTTTGAAGCCTTAAATTCATAACAATGAAAAAATTAGCAGCATTCGCATTGACCCTGATAGTATCATCGGCTTTATATGCACAAGAAATACCAGGTAAAGTAGTCCTTCAAAAAGGCGATATCATTAAACTTACCACGGATATGACCTCAAG
>CAIRSV010000251.1 GCA_903881265.1 uncultured Bacteroidota bacterium | reverse complement strand
ACTGAATATAATCGATTCTACAACGTGTAGTTTTGTTATCACTGTTTCGTTTACAAAAGGTAGCAAAGTCTGTTTGTTCTTTTAAATGCGCTGCCGCTTCATTCATTTTATCAAGGTCGAGATGCCTATAGGGAAAATGTAATGAACGGTCTAGTAAAAAAGGATCCTTGTGATAATGGATATAATAGATATACTGTCTTTGAATCGCATCAAAACGCGAATGAAAGCCTTCTGGAGCAAGGTTTAAATGACTGACTTGAATATCTTCAGGCAACATGAAATTCATTCTCCGAACTGCATTCGGTGGCAGTTCTTGCTCCGTTCTAAAATGAGCAAAGGACTCTAAAATATGAACGCCGGTATCAGTTCGTGAGGCTCCTGTCATATTAATCTTTTCACGGAATAATACACTCAACTTCTCTTCAATCTCTTGTTGCGAAGTACGCAGTCCATTATCCTGCGTCTGATAGCCATGAAAGCCTGTCCCTACAAAACCAAAGCGTAAATAATATAATGGCACCTTTACCGTTTTTTAGAAATAAAAAGAGCAGGCGTTTGACAACACCTGCTCTTTATGAAAAAGTAATTACTTAATTACTTGTAGTTTGTACGACTTGAATTGATTGCCTTGTTGCATTTGTAAGACGTAAATTCCGTTTTCAGCATTGAAGTCGTTCAAGCGAATAATTTGATAACCTTGTTGGGTTGTTACCGTATTTTGATAAATCACCTGACCGATAGAATTCACTACACGAAACTGGCTAGGAAGATTTGCCGGGGCATTACAAGTTACTTGTAAATAATGGTCGTTAGCATTCGCAACTACACTATGAATACCCATTTCAGTAGGATCCAAATGGTTTTCAATACCAACATTACAGTTTGCACCGCCTGCTGTATTGATAACGATACGGTAGTAGTTTACCGTGTCATAACGTACCGTTGCAGGAAGGAAAGGCAATAAAAGACGAACAGAAGCTTTGGTAATCACTTGTAAAGGGTAAGTGCCAGGCGTTGAGCAGGTGCCTGAAATCAAAGCACAGCCGTGCGCAAATTTCGGGAATTTGCCGTTCGCAGGGTTGGTTACATAAGACATTCCTGGAGGTAAGCCCGTAACACTTAATAAACGAACTGAATCGATATAAATCGCTACATCTTGTCCCATCTGTATTTGGTGAACAGAATCCGGAACGTAAATGTCCATTTGCGTAGAGTAAGGGACGTTTTCGCAACCATCTGGTAGGTTGGTGGTGCTATCTGGGCGAATGCCAGAAGTGTTCCAGCTTAAATCAGGCGTACATTGTGCATGTAATTTGCTTGCGAAGCCAAGTGTGGTTAAACAAAATAGGAGGGTAAATATTTTTTTCATGTGGTTAAGGTTTTTGCGAATATAAAAAAAAAGCTACACATTCGCAATGTATAGCCTTTTTATAGATGCTGTAAATTTTAGCAATGTTCTTCGAAAGCGCCCATCAAATTTTGAGCAACCATATCCGCTGAACGACCTTCAATGTGGTGACGTTCGATGAAATGAACGATTTGACCGTCCTTGAAAAGGGCGATACAAGGAGAAGATGGAGGATAAGGTAAAGTGTAGGTACGTGCTTGCTTAACGGCATCCACATCAAAACCTGCAAATACAGTCGTTAAATGAAGCGGCTTTTTAGCACTGTTCTGAACAGCCATTTTAACACCCGGGCGAGCCGAACCTGCAGCACAGCCACAAACACTGTTAAAAAATACAAGGGTTGTACCCCCTGCTTGCATCATATCATCCACTTGCTGTGGCGTTGTTAACTCTTGAAATCCTACGGCAGTCATTTCTGCTTTCATCGGATTTACGATTTCTGCTGGATACATAATTGGATTATTTTTTACAAATTTAAGCACTACTT
>CAIRSV010000250.1 GCA_903881265.1 uncultured Bacteroidota bacterium | reverse complement strand
CTGAACTATGGTGATATGTCTACGTGCAGTTTCCATGCCACCAAAGTCTTTCATACGATAGAGGGTGGGTGTATCACGGCGAACGATAATGACCTCATTAGAAAACTTTATTTATACCGACAGTTTGGACATGAAGGAGATGATTATTACGATATAGGCATTAATGCTAAAGCTTCTGAATTTCATGCGGCTATGGGCTTATGTGTGATGGATGCGTTAGGCGATATCATCAGTCATCGAAAGAAGGTTTCGATCTCATACGATGGGCAATTAAATTTCAATAAAATAAGAAAGCCGATTTCGCCCTTTGAGATCACTTACAATTATGCATATTATCCTGTGGTTTTTGAATCGGAAGAAATACTATTGAATGTGAAAGCGGGGTTGGAGGCGAATGGTATTATGGCAAGGCGTTATTTTTATCCTTCCTTAAATACCCTGCCGTTTCTTGAGAAGAAAGACGTGTGTGTGAATAGCGAATTAATCAGCAAAAAAATTCTATGTTTGCCTTTGTCAAGCTATCTGCAGGATAGTGAAGTTGACACAATTTGCCGCATTATTAATACCATTATCGAATGATTATTATAGGAGCAAAAGGCTTTGCAAAAGAGGTGCTCGAAGTGTTACATCAACTTCACGTTGATGCAGCCGACATTTGTTTTTTTGATGATATCAGCACAGATATCGGCGATACATTATATGGTCAATACGCGATCATTCGCAATGTTGATTCAGTGGTGGATCAAACAACCTTTATCTTAGGTATTGGGGGCACCTTATTGAGAGAGAAAATGTTCGACAAGTTTACCGAAGTAGGATTAAAACCTCATACGCTTATTTCGCCTCATGCTCGTATTGGTCATTTTAATACAATAATAGGCGATGGCGCCACGATTATGACAGGTGCTGTGCTTACCAATGATATCCTCATTGGTAAAGGGACCCTTATTAACCTAAATGCGACTATTGGACATGATAGTATCATCGGTAATTTTTGTGATATCATGCCTGGCGTGCATATTTCGGGTAGCGTGCGCATTGGTGACTTTAGTAGTATCGGCACAGGCAGTGTGATTTTACCTAAAATAACAATCGGGCATCACGTAACTATTGGTGCTGGTGCTGTGGTAATCAAGGATGTGCCTGACAATACAACGGTAACAGGTGTACCTGCTAAACCATTAATCCGTTAGTATGAATCTGCATGTATTTAACGATGAGTATGGGATGTATCCTAATTCATCTGAAAAATTTATTAGGGAAACGTCACCGGATAATAACAAGGTTATTAATATTGCGAAGCAGCAGACGCTACCTAATCCGCATATTACCTTAGTTGCGCCGTCGGTAAGGTCGATTAAGGCATTTATCAATACTTTATCAGAGGTCGATAAAATTATTCTGCATCCATTAAATTACGAAACAGCTTTTTTCGTACTGTCAATAAAAAAAGAATTCCCGAACGCAACAGTATACTGGGTTTGCTGGAGCTATGAAATCTACAATTATCATTTTCCTCCCGAAAAGATGTATTTGCCATATGCACTTCGTATCGTTCGAAACGATATAAAGGCTAGGATCAAAAATTTTATTAAGAAAAATATTATCGGCGTTTACTTAACACCATTGTTCCCTTTGAAGAGTGTGCGCAACTTGACGAAAGCCTATGCGATGGTTGATTATTTTGCATCCTTTCTAGAAGAGGATTTCTATGTGGCAGCATCAATGACGGGAAACACGCAAATGCAATATCTTCCGTTTGCCTATTTATCGATTGACCAAATCATTGATCTTAAGCTTACGCATGATGAAGGGGGTAAGACCATTATGCTAGGGCATGCGTCTTCACTTGAATCAAACCATTATGAAATGATATCTGATGTTAGTAAGCTGCCTATCACGAATAAGATATTGATACCACTTGCTTACGGCAATGAGGCTTATAAGCATTCAATTCGTCGATACGCCGAAGCGTCATTGACTGGTCCGTTAGAGATTATGACAGAGAAATTATCTGCAGATAAATACTATGCAAAATTGCGCGAAGTAAAACATGCGGTCTTTAATCTAAGGGTGCAGCAGGGACTTGGTAACCTATTAGGATTAGTGTATGTGGGCGCTAAGATTTACCTTAGGGAAGAGACAACTACATTTAAACAATTTAAAAAGTGGGGTATACATGTGTATGCCTATGAAGCACTTGCAAGCGAAATTTTTATCGATTTAACAGAGGTTGAGGCATGCCATAATAAAGCCATTATCCTGAATCTATTCAACGAAAAAAATGTATGTTTGCTTTGGTCTCCGCTACTAAATTAGTTACGAATGAATTGGAAATATCTGTTTTTATGCTTGGTTTACGTTGTTCCCATTCAAGCTAATTCACAAATAGGAAGTATCAATTCTATCTTCTCGTTGAGCGGTTATGGATTCTTTACGCAGGACTCTAACAATTATCTCTATAATGAAATAACCAATTATTCTAATCTGACACATTTGATCGATTCGGTTTGTCCATTTGGTCCGCTTGATTTTTATAGTAATTTGGATGGTATCACCACCGCCGATACGATCACTAAACTTTATGGACTGCACAATCAAGTGCCTTGGAAGGATACTGAATTTGTCGAAATGACATCGTCCTATAGTTTCAATAACAAGACTAGTCAGTGGTATGGGTTTTACAAGAAATCGTGGGGTGATACGAATGTTGCCTTTTTAGTTATACCCGGATCAGGTGTACATGAATCGATCAAGATTGCTTCCGGTGATATCGGTAATTATCATAACATGAATGGAAAGGTGCGAGAGAAATGTTTGAAGTATGGCGACTTCTATGTGTATTCTAAACAAAATGAAAATTTCAATAGTATCTGGAAAAATGTGAATAGTGTCTATCAGCGTCTTGATTACGATTACTTGACACCCTATACCGATTTTAATGGCAATCATTGGGCTGCCAATATGTATATCGATATTGTGGCAGCTGTCAAGCAGTTGAAGAAAAAGTATAAAAAAGTTATTGTAATGGGCTTGTCGAATGGAGGTTTCCCCGCGTTGATTTGCGGACTTCAGGGTGGTGCTGATGGCATAAATTGTGCAGCGGGTATTTCTTCTTTTTCATATAATGGATTTGTTACACCAACGAACGATAACCCCTATTTTTCAAATTTGCTCAACATTTATACATTCGATAGCATCAAAGGGTTATTGAACCAAAAAAAGTCGGAGGTATTGTTTTCGTATGGTTCAGGGGATGGCGGTGGAAACTGGTTTGAACATTATTCCCATGCATTGGAAGATACATTTGTCAATCAATGTAATGCTACGTTTTATTACGATTTTGCAGGTCACACGTTCCCGACTAATTATTATGACACTTTTTTTAACAATGTGATCAAGCAGCCTGATGTCACATTCAATCTGAATGAAACGATTTGTACAGCCGATTCTGTGCTGGTCGAATGTAAGTTCACGGCGCTTCCTCCTATCTCATTTAATCTTTACAAGAATGATGTGTTTGTTCAAAGCATCTTGATCAATGACACGGTTTGTACCTTGCATCTTTTTGATGAAGGAAATTATCAGCTTCGCAATGTAACAGATTTAAATGCCTATCCGTTGTGCAAGTCTTCTACCTTCACATACACGAAGGATAAGAAAGCAATCATTGATTCGATACGATATGTGGGTAGAAATTGCAGTCTGCAAGTAGATGATATGAAGGTTTATTTTACAGGTAATACTCCTTTTAGTATCAATTCAACTATAGCAGGAAGCACATCTATTGTAGAAAATAATTTGTCGCATACCTATTCGTTGCCGCTTGGGAATTATCAGATAGTGTCTGTTCAAGATAGCAACAACTGTGTGAGTACACTCAATTATCCGTTAAGTTCAACGAATGATTCATTGTTATTTCAATTTATACAAGCTGATTATAATTGCGATTCATTGAAAACGAAATTTATATTATCGTATCGCGGTACAGCACCTTGGACTTTGCAATATGCGTTGAATGGTCAGTTATTTCAACGAAGTAGCAATGTGACAACAGACTCAATGTATATAGGGAATGGACTCCTTAGTTTTATTAGTCTCCAAGACTCAACAGCTTGTATGTTACCGATTAATCAAACACAGGTGGTGTTACGTGATATCACGGATGTTAGTTTCACTGCGCCTGAGTTTTCCTGCGATTCAAATAAAATGCATATCCAGTTTAATTTAAGTGGTGAAGCGCCATGGACAATGTATTATACAAAGGATGCTGTTAGTTATCAGCTGTTTTCTGCTACACCTGTATTACATGCTTATTTCGATAATGGACAATATGAGTTGCTAGGAATAACCGATGCATCAGGATGTTCGAAGTTGATAGGGCAGAATTATTTTTTCAATACACAAGCGATTGATGTATCGCTTTCTCAAGGCATATTTGATTGTGATTCATTAAAAACAAAAATACATTTTGAGTTGCAAGGCAATCCGCCGTTTGTGATTGATTATACCCGTAATTCTCTTCCATTGCAGTTGGTCGCTACGCAAAGTAGTATGGATTATTATTTTACAAATGGAACGTATCATTTTTCTACCATGACCGATTCGACAAACTGTTCGAAAGCGATTAATGTAAGTTTCAATATAAATTACGTACCCCTTCAGGTAACCCATACTTTACCTGTATATAATTGCAGTACAAACCTAACTAGTATTCCTTTTCATTTTAATGGCAATAGTCCATTTACATTCCAGTATACAAGAAATGCTAGTTCAATGACTGTGTTGTGTGTTGCCCACGACACCACCTTCGTTTTTGATAACGGAGAGTATAGTTTGAATGCAGTGACGGATGCTTTTGGCTGTTCTGTGTCATTGACGGATGCCTATACGTTTAACAATGATACACTTGAAATGTCGATGGAAAATCCTTCGTATAGTTGTGATTCAAATAAGACAAAAATTCATTTTAATCTGGAAGGAAATCCGCCCTATACAATTTATTATTTTCGGAATATGCTGAGCCAACAATTGGTGACATCATTGTCTTCGTTTGATGCGTATTTTGATAATGCAAATTATTTCTTTTACAAGATCAAAGACAATACAAATTGCAGTATTGATACCAATCTATTCTACACATTTAATTTTCAACCGCTGACATTGACGATTGCACAACAAACGTATCATTGTGACTCAACTAAGATGAAGGTTGATTGTATACTAACTGGTGACGGACCTTGGACGCTCTATTATAGCAATTCAGTCACTGGAGCTGTTTATTCGCAGAGTTCAAATAACCCTGTAATCAGTTTATATCTCTCGGCGGGTCACTATTCGCTTTTGTCAGTAACGGATACACAATGTTCAATTTTGTTACAAGATACATTGCTGATTAATTTTGAAGTTTTAAGTTCCACAATCACGCCGATGACAGTATCGTGTGATTCAGCGAAGTATGTTGTTCAATTTATTACGCAGGGAGGCGCGAAACCCTATCAGTACGAGTATTATTATAATGGCAGCTTATTCTCCTTATCATCCATGGCAGATACCACCAAACTCTTTTTGCCAAATGGAAATTATCTGTTGACAAGGGTGATTGATTCCATTGGCTGTGTTATTCAGTACAATCAAAATATCACGGCGAATTATTCTGACTTTTCATTCAATTCATTTTCATCTAACTATCTCTGTAATGTAGATAGCACGCAAGTAACGTTTGATGTAACTCATCAGCAAGCAGTTTGGTTGATCTATACCAAGAACGCATTATCTGATACGCTGCTGCTTGATGGTACGAGTGTCATGCATGTAAGCAATGGCAACTATGCATTTCTTGCATTATATGATGCAGCGGAGTGTGTGGATAGTATTAATCAGCAAACAATCATCAATAATTCTCCTGTGACCTTCACGCCGTTTACGTCGAATGCCGACTGTAGCAATAAGAACTATCTGTGCACGTCGACCTTGGGCGGAAAATCCCCATGGCAACTGATTTACAATTACAATAACTTACCTGATACATTGGTTTCGGCTACAACATCATTGAATTGGATAACAGCGCCTGGAGTTTATTATTTGGCTGAATTAAGGGATGCTAATAATTGTTCAATTCCGATTGCACAATCAGATACATTGCGCAATTTTATCACACAGTCTCCTGTCTTGCAAAAGAATGGTAATCAATTAGAGGTTCAGCCTGCTAGTTATTTCTATTATTGGTATAAAGACTTGGTACTCGTTGATTCGTCTTCAGCAACTACATTCACGATGGCAGGTGAGGGGGATTATTATGCGATGGTAAAAGATCTAGCGGGTTGTTTGTATCCGACAGACACTATTACGTTTTCTTATGCGGTGGGTGTAGGTGCTTTTATAAATACTTCCAACATCAATATGTATCCAAATCCGGTTCAATCAACATCAATGGTTAGGGTCAATGATAGGTATGGGGCATATTGGAGTTATGTCATTATGGATATGCAAGGTCATACAGTATTGAGTGGGCATGAACAAACATCGAGTAAGGAGTTTGATATACGAGCATTGGCCGCTGGCGTGTATAGTCTTGTTATATCCTATGAAAACAATGCGAGTAAACATGTTGTGCGGTTGATTAAAGAGTAGGTGTTTTCTTACTTCCTCTTCATGATGATGATAACATTTGATGTGTAGCGGGTTTCATCGACTACTTCTATTTCCATTTGATGTTTGTTGGCAAAGGATTCAATGGTATGCATTGAAATAAAATGAAGGACGTAAGGAAAAGTATCTTATAGAAATCTTCCTTGACATAACGTACAAATTGAGACGTAATCAATTGAAGATCGGTCAAGTAGCTGGATGTTGTCTTCTCGCTTCAATAATTTGTTTAAGGTGGCATTGAACAAGATGGTTAAGCCTTCATTTTGTTTAGTATTCGAAGCCGGATACGTTGTATGAATAAAAAATGTGAGTGTCTTCTGATTGTTCGACATGATATAACCGTCGTACAATGTGGTATTTTCATCTTGTTGAACATCCTGTAGTTTTTTAAGCGGGATGTATGAAAGTCCAAGCGGGTCTTTCGCTATAAGTTGCTTCATAGCCATACCACCCGGTGATGCAAGTATTCTATAATTAGAAGCTAGTGTGGTTTTGATTTGCTCAGGCGCTATGAGGCTGTCAATTTTTGGTAGTCTATTTCATCAAGAAGAAAGGGTAGGTTGGTTTGAACGGATTGAATAATATCCAGGAATTTCTCCTCATTTTGTTTGGTTTCAACCTTGGCAATGAGGTGGGTTGTGTCGTTTTGAAGCAGCAAGGATGCGAAATCATCAGTGAAGGAACTTAGCAAATCAGGGTCAACAGCGCTTGTATCGTGTATCGAAACAGAAGCGATGATACGGTCAAGCATTTTGTTATTGGTAAGAATGCTGCTGACATCTTTTTTGTTGTTGTCTTTTGGAAGCATTGCACTCAAATCATTTTCCAATAGCAACTGAGAAGAAAGAAATGCGAACAAACCAAGTAATGAAAGGAAGATAAAGTAAAATCTTCCTTCGTTGAAATAAGCGATAAAGGCCTGTAAATAATTCTTTCACTGCGACTAAAGTAACGAAATTCTTGACGTTGATAAAATAAGATTCAGACAATTCAGTCGAAGGACTATCCTTGTCTGTAGGATGCTGTTTTTGTGTTCATGTATTAAAATAAAAACCGGCCATGCGACCGGTTTTCAAATAAGATATTCAGTTATTGTGTAATAAGTCTAATGCGTTTTAGTAAAGCGTTCGCTTACAACAAGTTCTTTGCTGCCAGGTGTATGTTTGTAAAATCCTTCACCAGATTTGACGCCAAGATATCCCGCTTGTACCATGTTAGCAAGTAAGGTAGCCGGTGCATATTTTGGATTGCCGTATCCAATGTGCAAGACATTCAGGATACTGTAACAAGTATCCAATCCGATAAAATCGGCCAATTGTAAAGGCCCCATCGGATGCGCCATCCCTAATTTCATGATGGTGTCTATTTCTTCAATACCAGCAACGCCTTCCTGAAGAGAAAGGATAGCCTCATTGATCATCGGTAATAAAATTCTGTTTGATATAAATCCAGGATAATCATTCACCACACAAGGTACTTTGCCAATTGCTTTCGTCAGTTCGATTATCGCATTTGTCGTTGCCTTATCGGTCGCATATCCATTGATCACTTCCACTAGTTTCATCACAGGTACCGGATTCATGAAGTGCATACCGATCACTTTACCCATACGTTTTGTATGTGATGAAATACGTGTGATTGAAATCGATGACGTGTTGGTAGCTAAAATGCATTTTTCAGGCGCATGTGCATCAATTGATTCGAATATTTTCATTTTCAAATCGATATTTTCAGTTGCTGCTTCTATCACCAAATCAGCATCTTTCAAGGCTTCAGACATATCAGTATAGGTGGCAATACGACCAAGTGCAGCTTCCTTTTCGGCTTCTGTCATCAGTTGTTTTGAAACCTGACGGTCCATATTTTTGGCTATGGTTGACATGGCTCTATTCATCGCATCTTGCGAAACATCCATCATGCTTACTTGATAGCCGTGATTGGCAAAAACATGGCAAATGCCATTCCCCATAGTACCTGCTCCGATAACGGTAACATTTTTTATTTGGATAGAAGTTTGATTCGTGGTTGAATTGCTTAACGTAGGTTCTGTCGTGTTCGTACTCATTATCTTTTATTTTACATTCGAAGGGGCAAAGGTAGGCGATAAAACCTTTTTAGTGCTTATTTTAG
>CAIRSV010000249.1 GCA_903881265.1 uncultured Bacteroidota bacterium | reverse complement strand
CTACGAACTGATCCATCGTTAGGCGCACCGGCATATCCCACTTGATGACAGTCATCTACCCACTCCCGCACATTGCCTAACATATCGTGTAAGCCAAATGGATTAGGTTTGTATTTACCTACTTCGGCATTTTCAGCGGCACCGTCATCACACAGCACGTGCGACCACACATAATTCGGATGAGCTTTCTTACCCGTTTCATCATGCATGTTGGCGAACAAGCAGGTCTTTAACTTATTCTCGCTACCACCCCAGAACCAGGCGGTTTGAGTACCACCACGTGCAGCGTATTCAAATTCAGATTCGCTCAGCAAACGATAACTCTTACCCGTTTTTGCCGAAAGCCAGACTGTGTAGGCCTTAGCCTCAATCCATGAGATATTCACGGCAGGGAATTTGACACGCCCAAAGCCAGCATCATCAGCTTTCGGACACTTACCCTCCGCAACACAACCGTCCCATTGCGCAAAGGTAGTTTCATATTTTGAGACTGCGAAGGGTCGTGCTATTTTCACCGTATGCTGCGGCTTCTCATCCAAATGCCCACTCTCGACCTTGTCGGAGCCTTGCACAAACTCACCAGCGGGAAGAACAACCATCTCAGGGCATTCCGGGCAATCGATGAAGACGCTACCGGCGGTGCGACCCTCAGCATAGACGGTTGGCAGAAAAAACCCAACAGAAAAAAGCAAAGCCAAGAAAAATCTCGATAGAAATTGATGACTAATTTTCATAATTTTCATGATGATGTTCGAAAAAATTAAGTACAAAGATTTAGGCACCAAATTTACTAACTGTTTACTATTAAAATTTACTAAGGCAATCGATAGTGACTAATCGTAATCAGCTTTACGGACAGTTTCCTTAGTTGAGCATATTTCTTTTATTAAAGAAGTGTAAATATTGAATTAAAAATTTTTACATATTTAAATACAATAAAATTAATAATTGACCCCAATAAACTATTAATAAAATTTTCTGTAATGAAAAAATTGTGTTTAATTCTTATACTTTTTTCTTCAATATTGAATCTTTATCAAAAGCATACACACCGGCAAGATCAACCGAAAATTGCTGTAAGTATTTAACAAACAGTCGGATTGGAATACCATTTTCAAATGGCAGAGAATGAGAAGCTAGGAAATGCTGTGGGCCAGCATCACGTACTAATTTGAGTTCTACAATACTATCTTTATTAGCTTGTTTTTCTATAATTTCATTCAGCTGGTCATCGAATGATTCGTCTTTTATAAAAATTTTTCCAGATAATCGAACTATCTGCGCATCATGATCTAATCTTATCCAAACTTCATGCACTAAACCTTTGCCAGTTTTAATAGCCTTAGAGGGCATAACTTCTGATTCAATTTTATTCCGCTTCAAAACAATCTGTAATATATCAGCGCTAATATCCTTTCCCTCGAGCACTGATTGACTACTGGCTGCGGCTTGACTTCGTGTTTCCTCGATAATTTCTAGAATTTCATGCGCTAATTGCGGAGCGTGTTCTGAATCAAATTTCATTTCAATCATCATTCTGTTTGTGATCGTTACTATTTCAGAGAACTGACTTTCAGGTAATCGAATGTCATACTCGGAAGTAGCCGATGCAGGCTTTCTGTACTCTAGCGGTGTTTTAGGTAACAAATAAGGCCAATACCGCCTCAAGTCCCGAAACACTACTGGCTTTTTTGCCAATAAGAAAAAGTGCTTAACTAAGTCATTCAATATGACAGTTTCATAAAATTTGCATATGAACTCTTCAAATAACGAATTGCCTAAATATGATGGCAGTAATAACGCACTCACAACTATGCTCCCTCTTACATGAAATGTAATAACGAATTATAAAATTTATAATTTTTATCTTACAGTTCATATTGAGCTGATCTAATTTTATTCTCAATGATCTAGATCAAAATTTCCATGCACGCAGGGAAAATGAGTACTCAAAAGTAACCTCGTATTACCTTCCACCTGACGCTCAATCGATTAATTCAAACGCTGCACTCATAAGTTGGCATTTTTTATTTGGTCTAAATTGTAAGTTTGAGAGCTTGCATTGGATTCTTGATTGGTTTTTGATTTGTTTGATACATTTTTCTTAGCTTCCAATTCTTTGCGCAGCTCAATGTCTGCTAATTGCTCTTTGTATGAATAGGCTTTACTCTCACGCTTAAAATTTGAGTTTGATGCTTTCTCATCATTCATTTGTTTAATAACACTCTCAATTAAAGACTTGTCGTACAATTCGCCCTCCTCGGATAGCCACACCTGCGTAGTGGCCGTGCGCAACAAAACTGCGGCGCAGGGAGCTTGGTGCGTTATCCAAGAAGGCTGGCGTGTCAGAGCCTCCTCACCTCGGGGTACATGTGCACTAGGCCGTTCGCCATGGCGTTCCACACGCT